>JAHJQP010000244.1 GCA_018819165.1 Pseudomonadota bacterium | reverse complement strand
GGCCATTACATCGGCCCCCGGGTCTTTCATGACGGGAAATACCGCTTCCTCAAGAGGGAGTATCTGGACAGGACTCACCGGTTCTACGAGAAGCATGGCGGCAAGACGATCGTCATCGCGCGGTTCATCCCGATCATCCGCACCTTTGCCCCCTTCGTAGCCGGCATCGGCGAGATGACCTATCCGCGGTTCATCTCCTACAACGTCATCGGCGGCATCTCGTGGATCGGCGTCTTCATCTTCGGGGGTTATTTCTTCGGGAATCTCCCCGTGATCAAGAATAATTTCACCCTGGTCATCATCGCCATCATCATCCTTTCCGTCCTGCCCGGGGTGATCGAATACTTCCGCCAGCGGGGGGAAACGACTTGATGCCGGGCGGTCGGCAGCAAATGGCCGGGACGGCAAACGGATCCATCCCGCGGGTAGTTGAGGAGGAGATATGAGGGGAATAAAGCTGAGCGTGATCCTTCTGCTCATGCTGGGACTGCTGCTCGGACCGGCGGCGGCCTCCGCAGCGGGGGGAAAGAACATCGTCAAGATCGGCGCAGACGTGAAGATCGAGGCCGGTGAGAAGGTTCGCAATGTGCTCACCATCGGCGGCCAGATCACGGTCAGCGGCGCCGTGGAGAAGAACGTCGTCGCGATCGGCGGACCGGTAGTCCTGACGAGGACGGCGTTCGTGGGGGGCAATGTCGTCTCCCTCGGCGGCGTCATCGTGATCGCGAGGGATGCGGAGGTCGGCGGCAGCCTGACGGAGATCAACTCCTCCAACCTGATTGAAACCTTCACCACGGCCGTGAGCAGCGAATGGGAGGGGTGGTCCTGGATCTTCGCCATGATCTCGCTCTCCATCTTCCTCGTGATCCTGGTGCTGGCGATGTTGATCGTCGCCCTACTGCCGAAGCCGGTCCGCATCGTCTCGGAAGCGATCAGCGAAAATACATTCAAGGTTGTTCTCTGCGGCCTTCTGGGACTCGTCCTGATCGCTCCCCTGGCGCTCCTTCTGACCATCTCGGTTGTGGGAATCGCGCTCATCCCGCTGGAGATGATCTTCGTCGTCTGTTCGGTCCTCCTCGGTTTCATCGCCGTCGGCCAGCTCATCGGCATGAAGATCCTCCTTCTCCTAAAACGCCCGAACCCGGGTATACTCCGCGAAACCTTCTGGGGGCTGATCATCCTCTGGTTCATCGGCTGGCTCCCTTACATCGGCTGGATGGTCAAGGCCGTCGCCATCGTCGTCGGAATGGGGGGCGTCCTCGTCACCCGCTTCGGGACCCATCAGGGCTGGAAGACAGCGCCGTGAGACTAAAAAGGCCTCCCCTTTCGGGAAGGCCTTTTTAGAATGCATTCTTAAAAAAATCCTTACGCCATCTTTTTCATCGCGTCGATGAGGTCCTGCACCGCCGCCGCCGATTTCTTCAGGGCGGCATCCTCTTCGGCGGTCAGCTTGATCTGGATGACCTCCTCGATACCGCCCTTGCCCAGCTTCACTGGAACGCCGATGAACAGGCCGTTGATCCCGTACTCGCCTTCCAGATACGCAGCGCAGGCAAGGATCTTCTTGCGGTCCTTCAGGATCGACTCCGCCATCTCCACCGCGGAGGAGGCCGGGGCATAGAAGGCGCTTCCCGTCTTCAGGAGGCTCACGATCTCCGCCCCCCCGTTCCTGGTCCTGGTCACGAGCGCCTCCAGGCGGTCCTTCGGGATCAGTTCCGTGATCGGGATGCCGGCCACCGTAGAGTAGCGGGGGAGCGGCACCATCGTGTCGCCGTGCCCGCCGAGGACGAAGGCGTGGATGTTCTCGACGGAGACGCCGAGTTCCATCGATATGAAGGCACGGAAGCGGGCCGAATCCAAGACGCCGGCCATGCCGATCACGCGGTTCTTGGGAAAACCGCTGACGTCATAGGCCACATGGCACATCGCGTCCAGAGGATTGCTCACGACGATTAAGGTGGCGTTGGGGGAGTACTTCACCACCTGCTCGGTGACCTTGGTCACGATACCCTTGTTGGTCGCCAGCAGGTCATCGCGGCTCATTCCGGGTTTCCGAGGAATCCCGGCGGTGATGATGACGATGTCCGAATCCTTGGTCGGCTCATAACTGTTTGTGCCGATGAGGTGGGCGTCGTGCTTCTCGACCGGCGCCGCCTCTGTCAGGTCGAGGGCCTTGCCCTGAGGCATGCCTTCGATGATATCCACCAGCACCACGTCGCAAAGGGCCTTTTCGCACAGACGCTGCGCCGCGGTCGCACCGACATTTCCCGCACCGACGACGGTCACTTTCTTATCCATGATATTCCTCCTCTTCTTGCATTTTCCAACCCTGCACACCCGCTCCCCGCTGGATCAGACATCCTGAGTCATCAGGTCACTCAAGCGGAAACGAAACACACCCGGGCAGTCAGGGGGAATGATCCACCGGTTCACCCGTAAACGACGCGAAAAGCTTTTCCGTTGCAAATTGAATGCACGTATTATATAAGCTTCCGACTCTGGGGAATTTAACATAAGCCCCCCGGGATAGCAAGGGGAAATTTACTCGGCAAACCGCGCGGTACGGGCGAAGCAGGCTGTTGCAGCTCAGCATCAGAACATCAGGTGGGAGGAAATGGAAAAACTGTTTGGGACGGACGGGGTTCGAGGGGTGGCGAACGAACACCCCATGACGGCGGAAATGGCCATGAGCATCGGCTGCGCCACCGCCCATCTCTTCAAGAAAAAAGGGCATGTCCCCAAGATCATCATCGGCAAGGACACCCGCCTCTCGGGATACATGCTGGAAAACGCCCTCGTCTCCGGGATCTGCTCCATGGGAGTCAACGCGATCATGGTCGGCGTGATTCCGACGCCGGGCATCGCCTTTCTGACGAACAGCATGCGGGCTGATGCGGGCATCGTCATCTCCGCCTCTCACAACCCCTTCCAGGACAACGGGATCAAGATCTTCGGGAGCGAAGGTTTCAAGCTC
>JAHJQP010000243.1 GCA_018819165.1 Pseudomonadota bacterium | reverse complement strand
TTTTGTCGCAGACCCCAGGCAAAAAATACATTGAATTCATGGTCATTTCTTGCACGCCGGGAGATGTCCTGAATTTTCAATCGCACACAGCATGATATCGACCACTTGAGAAATGGTTTTGTCGGTGGAATCGATGATGACGGCATCGGGTGGAATGATGAGGGGGGCGATGGGACGGTTGCGATCCTGACTGTCCCTACGGAGAAGATCGTCTTCAATCTCCTGCAAACAAACGGCGCCTCTTTCGGTCAGTTCGAGATATCTTCTGCTTGCTCTTTCCCTTGCCGAGGCGTCGAGAAAAAACTTCACCTCGGCATCAGGAAAGACGACGGACCCCATATCCCGGCCTTCGGCCACCAACCCGCCTTCGACAGTTAAAGCTCTCTGTACGGAAAGCAGAACTTCCCGAACCGCCGGCGCCGCTGAAACTCTGGAGGCCAGAAGGCCGATCTCCTCGGTTCTGATCCTCTGGGTGACATCCTCACCATCGGCAAAAACACGGAGCTGATCCGTCACCTTCCGCATTTCCACTTTGATACGCCGGCACAGTTTAATCAGCGATTCTTCCGCGCCGTCCCATCCTTCGCTGTTGAGGCGGTAGGCCATGGCCCGGTACAGTGCGCCGGTATCCAGATAGATGAAGGAAAGCCGTTCCGCCAGGATTCTGCTGATCGTACTCTTGCCCGCGCTGGCCGGACCGTCAATGGTGATTACCGGTCTTTTCTTCATGGATAACCTCCCTTTCCGGAGCATTTAATGATTGATTAAGCGAACGGATTCTCTCCGTAAGCATGCGGTAAGTGCCGGCGGCCGTCAGGACGCCCAGGCTATCAAAAAGGGCGTCCCAGAGAGACGCTTCACGCCCCCCCTTTTTTTCGCGGTTTTATACCATATGGCTCTGCTCCGTACAATACGAGACTTCATGAAACGCCCACGCGCCGTCCCTGCTATATTGTCGTATTGGTCATAGAAACGCACGTTTTTCCGAATGACCTCTTGATTGCCTTCCGGAAAAGGAATAAGATGTCCGTTAAATACGGCCGGAAAAGGCGTTCTTAAGCAGAACAGGGGCACTCAACACATGGTGAGGTCGACAGTGCGGTCAGATCATCAGCAACGAATATTTGCAGCCATTTTTATTGTTTGTTTTTTCATCTTGCTGACGGCTGCTATTACGGGAACGGCGCAGGCTTCATTCTCGCTTGACGATGAGAAAAAGCTGGGCAGGGAATTCTATGAAAAACTGGAGAAAGGGAATGCGCTCTTTCAGAATGAACAGGTCAGCGCCTTTGTTACCCTTGTCGGGGAACGGATCCTTGCCCACAGCGATAAGGCCCCCTTCGAGTTCAAATTTTCCATCATCCGGAGTTCCGCGATCAACGCCTTCGCCACGCCCGGAGGGTATGTCTACCTGAATCAGGGCCTGATTAACCTGGTCGAGAACGAAGGCGAACTCGCGGGGGTTATCGCCCATGAAATTGCCCATGTGAACGGCCACCACATCTCCGAGATCATCGATAGATCCAAGAAGCTCAGCATTTCGGCTCTGGCGGCGATCCTGGCGGGCGCCTTTCTCGGCGGCAGCGGTGATGTCACGGCGGCGGTGACGAGCTTTTCCTTGGCGGCCGCCACGGCATTTTCTCTGAAATACAGCCGGGAACAGGAGGAAGCGGCCGACAGAATGGGGATGTCCTACCTGGTCTCAGCGGGTTACGACGGCAAGTCTATGCTTGATTTCCTCAAGATAATGAGACGTTACGAATATTACTCCAATACCACCCCTTCCTATTTCCTGACCCATCCCGGAACAGATGAAAGAACCAGATATATCGACGCCCTGCTGCAGACCACCTACACTCAAGGCGGAAAGAAGGGCATCGTCGGCCATCTGAAACGGGTACAGACGATCCTGCTTCTCGACGGAAAGGACACCGATGCCAATCTCCAGTATTTTCAGAAGGCCCTGAGAGGCAATCCCGATAACGTGGATGCCCTCTACGGCTTGGCCGTCACCTACGACAAACTGGGGATGATTCGAGAATCTCTCGAGACCTTCCGAAAAGCCCTTCGTATCGCCCCGGATGATCCGGACATACTGCGTGATTTGGGGATCAGCTTCTTCAAACTCGGACAGTTGAACGATGCCGCCGCCTCTCTGCGCCGGGCAGCGGAACTTGCAGAAAACGATACGAATACCCTGCTATACCTGGGAAGAACATATGAGGCCATGGGCGATTTACCGAATGCGCTCGGAGTTTACAGGAAGCTCGAGAAAAGGCGTCTGGATGATCCCGAGATCTACTACAATCTCGCCATGACTTACGGCAAGGCGAATGAGCAGGGGGATTCTCACTACTACTTCGGCCTCTTTTTCAAGAAGAAAGGGAAGCTGGACAGCGCCCTTTTTCATTTCCGGGCGGCCATGAAGCTCTTTCCGGCAGATACGGCGCGGTCACGCGAAATCGCCAAAGAGATCAAATCCCTGAAGCGTTGACCCTTCGATAAATCGAGAGCTTTGAAACGCGAAGGGAGCTGATTTTCAAAGCTCGACGGACTATACGCCGGGAGAGTCGATCTGCTGGGGGTTGAGCTCACGGCGGGCATAGTCGAGATAGATCCCCTCCCGTTTGAAAAGGTCGAAAAGATCGGGGTCGATGTGACGGTCTTTCGCCATCAGGGAGAGGATGTGCATGGCCTCAGAGAGGGTCTTCCCCTTCTTGTACGGTCTGTCCTTGGCCGTCAGCGCCTCAAAGATGTCGGCCAGCGCCAGGATGCGGGACTGGAGGGAGAGCTGGAGTTCGTCGAGACCTCTCGGATAACCTTTGCCATTGAGCGTTTCGTGATGGGCGGCCGCATATTCGGGGACATGCCGCAGCTTTTTGGGAAACGGCAATTGAGAAAGCATCTTGTAGGTCACCGTGGCGTGATTCTGAATGATCTCCCTCTCTGCGGCCGTCAGGGTTCCCTGGCGGATGTTCAGGTTATCGATCTCTTCGCGGGAAAGGAGGGCCTCCGGTTTGCCGTCCAGTTCCCATGTCCTGGCGGCAATGGCGCTGACCCGGTTGACCTTGTCGTCCGACATCCGTTCATCTCCCCGGTTGGCTTCGGTCAAAAACAGAAATTCCTCCGCAAGGGTCTTTCTCGGATCGTCCTGCTGACCGGATGAGGGTTCCGGGAGCGATTTCTCTCCCTGGATCCCGGCCTGCAAGGCGCACAATTCAAAGCGGAGCCTGAGGAGTTCAATCCGGTCGAAAATGGTTTCCAGTTTGGTGGCCTTATCGACCACATATTCCGGTGTAGTGATCTTTCCCACATCGTGAAGCCAGGCCGCAATATGCAGTTCCTTCAACTCGTCTTCCGAGAACCGGACCGTCGCATAGGGACCATCGGTCACGTCGTTGATTTTTCTGGCGATGTCTGCTGTCAGCTCCGCCACGCGCCGGACATGACCGCCCGTATAGGGAGACTTTTCGTCGATGGCGGTGGCAATCGAGCGGATGAAGGACTCCATCAGGTTTTCGAGGTCGTGAATCAGACGGTTGTTGGAAAGGGCCACGGCCGCCTGGGAAGCGAGGGATTCAGTCATTTCCTGGCATTCATAGGAGAAGGAGATAACCTCCCCGCTTTCTTCATCCCGGGCATTGAGAAGCTGCAGAACTCCGATAATGTCATTTTCGTGGTTTTTCATGGGAACCACGAGCATCGACTTCGATCGATATCCGGTCTGACCATCAAATGTTCGCGTCCCCTTGAAGTCAAAACCCTCTGCATGATAAACATCGGGGATGTTCACTGTTTTACCGGTCAGCGCGACATAGGCGGAAACATTCCCGTTATTGGGCGTGCCGTCCGGATTTTGCAGACTGACCGGTTTCCAGGTGATTTTCCCGCCCGTCCCTCCCATGCTGATATGGAGAGTTTCCGTCTGGACAATGGCAAAGTGGAGTTCCTTTTCATCATCGGACATGATGTACAGGGTCCCTCCGTCAGCGCCGGTAAATTTGCGCGCCTCTTCGACGATCAATTCCAAGAGACGCTCGAGATTCCGCTCCGCCGAGAGGGCTGTCCCGATCCGGGTCAATCTCTTGATCTGTTTCATCTGATTCTCAGTGAATTGCTGAATCTCCGCGACTACCCGATTGAACAGGCGATTTATCTGACTGCTGTTGATCACACAGGGAAAGCCGGTGTCCTTATCGTCCATGTTTCACCTGCCTTTCTTTTGCCCGTTCACCAGGGCAACTCTCCGAATCTCTCTCTGACAACAGATGATAACCTAAAACTGGCCATTGCATCCATAACTAATTGATAACATTAGATATACTATTTCGAATGGGTGAATGGAAAATTTGGTAACATATGAATATTAAAAAGGTATTGAGCTTTACTCGCCACTTTTAGGGATAAAGCAAATGATTCTTCCCGTCAACGGACAAGGAGACGGAGGCTTCCCCGTTCCAGTTTCTTGCGGATGGCCCCAAATTCTTCCTGAGAGTAGGATGTTTCTGAAAGAAATGAGTTGTCGATAGTCTTTGCGGGCACAAAGGACTGCAACACATACAGACCGGCTTTTTTAAGCAATTTCGAGATGGAGATCAGGTCGTCCATTGCGAGCTGCGAGCGGACCACCGTGGTCCGGAACTCATGTTCTATCCCTGATGCCGTGATGATTTCGATGCTCCTCCTGATCACGGACGCATCCACCTTGACGGAAGCAATCTGGCCGTATTTTTTCAGAGGACCCTTGATATCCATGGCCAGATAGTCAACCAGGTTCCGTCGGATAAGCGCCTCGAGAACCCCGGGGTTCGACCCGTTGGTGTCCACCTTGATTAAATATCCCATCTTCCTGATCTTTTCCAGAAAAAGTTCCAAATCGGGCTGGACGGTCGGTTCTCCTCCTGTCACGGTGACCGCATCGAGCTTCCCCCTTCTCCGCTTAAGGAAAGAGAGCACCTCTCCTTCATCCAGGGTAGTTTCGTATCTGGCGGGATCGACCAGTTCCGGATTATGGCAGTAGGGGCAGCGGAAGTTGCACCCCTGCGTAAAGACAATGGCGCTGATCTTTCCGGGATAATCGATCAGAGAGATCCTCTGCAAACCCCCGATTTTCATCTTCAGAAACCGTACACTTTCCTCATGCTGAACTCCGCCTGCTTTCCCTTGTTCCACTGTTTCACCGGACGCAGGTAACCGACCACGCGTGAGTAGACTTCGCAGGGCTCGTTGCATGCGGGGCAGGTCTCCTTCTTCCCTTTCAGATAACCGTGCGAGGGGCAGACGCTGAATGTGGGCGTAAAGGTCAGATAGGGGAGATGATAATTTTCGCAGATCTTCCTGACTAAGGTCTTGACCGCCCGCGGATCAGAAATCCGTTCCCCCGCATAGGTGTGGAAAACCGTTCCCCCGGTATACTTGGACTGGATGTCATCCTGCAGATCGAGGGCTTCGAAGACATCATCCGTCAAATTGACAGGCAGATGCGTGGAGTTTGTATAGAATGGTTCGGCCTTAAGCTTTTGAAAGTTCTCCTCGTTGGCGCAGATGATGTCCGGGTATTTCCCCTTGTCGATCCTTGCCAGGCGATAGGATGTCCCCTCTGCCGGCGTGGATTCCAGATTATAGTTGTTTCCCGTTTCCTTCTGGAACTGGATCAGGCAGTTTCTCATGAAGTCCAGGACCTTCTTTGCAAACCTCTGCCCTTCAGGGGTAGCGATATTTTGGCCAAGCAGATTGAGACATGCCTCGTTCATCCCCACCAGGCCGATGGTGGAAAAGTGATTCTTCCAGTATTCGCTGAACCGCTCCTTGACGCTGCGGAGATAGTGCCGCGTATAGGGATAGAGATTCCCCTCCGTAAATTTTTCTAAGACCTTTCTCTTGATCTCGAGACTCTCCTTGGCGGTGACCATCAGCCTCTCCAGGCGTTCCAGAAATTCCTCCTTGGTATTGGCCAGATAACCGATTCTCGGCATATTGATGGTGATGACTCCGATGGATCCGGTCAGGGGATTGGAACCAAACAACCCCCCTCCCCGCTTCTGCAACTCGCGGTTGTCGATCCGCAGACGACAGCACATGCTTCTGGCATCTTCGGGGCTCATGTCGGAATTGATGAAATTGGAAAAATAGGGAACCCCGTATTTTGCAGTCATTTCCCAGAGCCCCTCGAGATTCGGGTCATCCCAGCAGAAGTCCTTGGTGATGCTATAGGTGGGGATCGGAAAGGTGAAAACGCGCCCCTTTGCATCGCCATCGGCCATCACCTCGAGGAATGCCCGGTTGAAGAGGTTCATCTCCTCCTGAACATCCTGATAGGTCTCCTTTTGCGGTTCGCCGCCGATGATGACATTCCGGTCGGCATAGTAGCGGGGCACCGTAATGTCGAGCGTCACATTGGTGAAGGGGGTCTGGAATCCGACCCTCGTGGGGACATTGATATTGAAGATGAACTCCTGCAAAGCCTGCCGGATATCCTGGTAGCTCAGTTTGTCGTAGCGGATGAAAGGAGCAAGCAGGGTGTCGAAGTTGGAAAAGGCCTGGGCGCCGGCAGCTTCTCCCTGGAGGGTGTAGAAGAAATTGACCACTTGGCCAAGGGCGCTGCGGAGGTGCTTTGCCGGCTTGCTTTCCACCTTACCCGAAACCCCTCGGAAGCCCTCCATCAGGAGATCACAGAGGTCCCATCCTACGCAGTATACCGACAGGAGGCTGAGATCGTGGATATGGAAATCTCCTTCCCCATGGGCCTTGCGGATCTCCGGAGAATAGATCTCGTTGAGCCAGTAGACCTTGCTGACCTCGGAAGAGATATAATTGTTCAAACCCTGCAGGGAGTAATCCATATTGCTGTTTTCATGAATTTTCCAATCCCTCTTTTTCAGGTACTGATCGACCAGATCCACCTCCATCCGGTTGGTAATTTCCCGCAGACGGGCATGCTGATCGCGATAGATGATATAGGCCTTTGCGGTCTTCCGGTAGGGGGAAGCGAGGAGCACCTCCTCCACGATATCCTGGATCTCTTCGACCGTCATGATCCTGTTGTCGAAGAGCTTTTCCGCAAGATTCAGCACCCGGATGGTAAGCATTTTCGCTGCTGCGACATCGAACTCGACAGTTGCCGCCCCTGCCTTGGCGAGGGCATTGGTGATCTTCTCCGCCTTGAACTTGACCAGACGGCCGTCCCTCTTTTTGATCTTTGCATGCATGGGTTTCTCCTCTTTCGCGAGATTGTTCTGAATAATTCCAACCCGGCTGAAGACCCAACATATTGGGGTTGGATATATTCTTACTACCATATATTGATATGGTCAAGAGGAATTTTCAAGAAATGTTGCCGAGGCGCAAACAGACTGCGGTCGTCCCCCGCCGCCGCTGAAAATCGGTGTTAAAGACTCGCTTTTCCCAGGACATCCTTTTCCACAAAGGCCAGCGCCTTCCGGAGGTATTCCTCCTCGATCGCGCCTGCCGGCGAGGCCACCTCGAAGATTCTCCGGGGAAGGCGGAGAGACGCGAAGGAGAATCCCTCGCGGACCTTGAAGAGGTATTTCTCCCGGTGGATCTCCTCCCCGATCCGGGTCAGATCGCTCGGGGAGATGTTCATTCCGGAAATCCGCAGGGTTCTTGATACGAGCTCCGGGCTGTAGATGCCCCGGGCGAAAAAGCAGACCACCAGGCTGGAGAGGATCTGCCGCCAGCGTTCCTCGGCGAGCAGCGATTGGGCGAGTTCCTCCGGCGGCATGGATTTCTTCATGAGGATGTTCTGATCCACGCTGTAGCCCGCGTTGTCCAGGTGGCTGTGCCTGGCGCCCATTAGAGATCCCAGATGGGATCCGGGGCCGGTGTGATACCCGGCCATTTCGTTGCCTCCGAAGGTCAGGGCGAAATCCTTCCCCCCGTACCGCTCGGCCGCCCGGTCGAGGCCGCCCGCGAGAGTCCGGAAAAACTCATTCGGCGGCTCGACGATCATCCTTACCGCCTGGGCGTAGGTCTTGAAATCGCCCCAGGCGAACCGGAGTCCGTCCGTTTCCCTCTCTGAAATCAACCCCCGCTCCATCGCCTCCGTCGCCCAGGCGAAAATGACGCCGGTGGTCATGGCATCCAGCCCCCAGATCTCCACCTGCTCCATGAGTTTCAGGAGACCTTCGGGAGCGGAGATCCCCAGGAGAGATCCGAGCGCATAGATCGGCTCATAATCGTAGGAGATCATGGAGGTCTTGTAGAAATAGGACTCGTCCGCATAGGGTTCGCGCAGGGCGGCGATATGGATGCAGCTGACGGGACAATGGGCGCAGGCCAGCCGCCGCCCGAGATACTGCTCCGCCAGCGCCTCGCCGGAAATGCCGGCCGCCCCGGCAAAGCGCGCGGATTTCAGGTTTTCCGTGGGGAGCCCTCCCAACTCGTTTAGAGGCAGGACATTTCCGGCGGTTCCGAGATCATGGTATTTCTTCATGACGGTTGAGGTGACCGCCGTCTGATAGATCTCGTCGTAGAGGGTCCGGTATTCTTTCCGGTCGGCAATCGGGAGGGAGTGTTTCCCGGAGATGACCACCGCCTTGAGCTTCTTGCTTCCGAAGACCGCGCCCAGGCCGAGCCTGCCGAAGTGGCGATAGGTTTCCGTCGTCACGCACGCATAGGAGACGAGACTCTCCCCTGCCCCGCCGATCCGCATGATCGTCCTGATGCCGGCCCCCGGTTCATTCTCGCGGATGATCCTGCCGACGGTAAAACTGTTTCCCATGCCCCACAGGGAGGAGGCATCCCGGAAAAAAATCTGATTGCCGTGAATCGCCAGGTACAGGGGGACCTCGCTGGCGCCCTTGATGACGATGGCGCCATAGCCCGCGAGACGGATCGACACGGCGCTGCGTCCCCCGCAATGACTTTCGCCGAGATTGCCGGTATGGGGAGATTTGAACATCGCCACGGTCTTCGAGGCGAGCGGAAACAGAGACGTCAGGGGGCCGACGGCAAAGACGATCGGGTTTTCCGGTCCGAGGGGATCGGCCCCCGGAGGGCACTCCTCCCTAAGGAGGCGGATGGCGGCGCCGGCGCCCCCGATCAGTTCTTCAAAAAGTTCCGGTCGTTTTTCGATCCGGAAACACTTTTTTGTCAGGTCGATATGAAGGACCCGGGAGAGGAAATCATCTTTCAGCATGGCCGGCCGCCCCTTTCTTTCCCAGTTTGAGCAATCCGTGCGGGCAGTATTTTCCGCAGTAGCCACAGTGGATGCAGATCATCGGCTTGTTGCACTCATCGTCCCAGTAGATCGCCCCTATCTTGCAGGCCTCGCGGCAGTGATCGCACCCAAGACAGAGGCTCATGTCCAGTTTCACCCCTCCCCCTTTCACGGGCTTCAGCGCCCCGTACGGGCAGGCCTTCGCACAGGGAGGGGAATCACAGGCCCTGCAGACGACGACGATGAATCCCCGTTCCATGCCGCCGGCGGACTTTACGCCGATGCAGGTCCGGGCCAATCCGGCCTCGCCAAGCCGTCTGGTGCAGGCAAACATGCAGCTCTGGCAGCCGACGCATCTCTCCGTGTCTCCGACAATGAGTCTCTTATCCTTCTTGCCCATTTGACTTGCCCCAGCATAAGGATGTTCGAAAAAATTGGTCTCGTCATGTATCGATTATTTACTACCATACTTGAGGTCGAATTTGAACCCCTCTTTTCTTCCTTCCAACCGGAACTTGCCTTTTAGGGATCGGAATTGTATATTTCCGCAAAATGGCGAATTCCGTGGGTCAGCTCAGAAAGGGATGAAGGAATATGGATGTGGGTGATCTGAAGGCGGTGCGTTTCAAGGGATTCATGGCAGACGAGGAGGCACTGCGTCTGTACGAGCTGGCGCGGGAAGCCGCCCCGCTCGGTCCCTGCCTCGAAATCGGCAGCTACTGCGGCCGTTCAGCCGCTTACCTGGGGTTCGGCTGCAGGGAAGCCGGAGGAATACTTTTTTCGATCGACCATCACCGGGGGTCGGAGGAACAACAGCCGGGACAGGAATACTTTGATCCGGAGCTGTTGGACCCGAAAACGGGCCGGATTGACACTCTCCCTACGTTCCGCGCGGCGCTGAGGGACCTTTCCCTCGATGATACCGTCGTCCCCATCGTTTCCGTCTCGAGTGTGGTCGCACGTTTTTGGAGAACGCCTCTGAGTCTGATCTTCATCGACGGCGGCCACACCTTTGAAGCGGCTTTCACCGACTATAACTGCTGGGTATCCCACCTGCTGCCGGGCGGCTATCTGCTCATCCATGACATCTTTGCCGATCCCGCCGGGGGGGGCCAGGCGCCTTACTGCATCTACCGCATGGCCCTCGCTTCCGGTCTTTTTCAGGAACTCCCCCTGGTCGGCACGCTCGGCGTCCTGAAACGGACCTCCGCCGGCCGCCCGACCGACGCCGCACTGAACCTATGGCGCGGGATCAATGGCTGATTCCCTCTTTCCGGGCCCGGCCGCGTCGCGATTATTGTGGGTCCAGAACCATTCGCACCGAGCTTCGGAAATCCGGGCGCGGATGTATCCCAAGGCAACAAAACCGCGGATTGTTCTCCGGACAAGCCCCCCTTCGGCGCCCGTTGCCGCCTCGATCCGGCGGCAGAGCTCTTCGAGATCACCATCCCCTCCCGCCTCTGAACCCGTCGCGGGAAAGACCCCCCATTTCTCGATCAGGTCCTCCGAGAGCAGGCGATACACCAGTTTCATGCGGAAATGTCCTTCCACCTGTATGTCGATCTCCGGGGGGTTGGTTTTTTCATGATACCCCTGAACCATCGCCTCCCACGCCTGGCGGATCTCGGACTCGAACCGGGCCACGAACCGCTCGATCTCTTCCGGCGAAAGTCCTTTCGTCCTTACAATGGCGCTGTTCGCATCGTAACGCGACCAGTCGTCGGTCAGGATTTCAAGATCGTATTTTTCCACCTCCTCGCGGACGGTCGTTCCCGGAAAGGGCGCCAGGAAGTGGTAGCCGTACAGGGAACCGAGACTGGCGGCAAACTCCCCCGTTTCCCGGAGCGTCTCCGGCGTCTCCCCCGGCAGGCCGACGATGAAGGAGGTGTGGGCGATGATCCCGACCTCTCTGCAGAGTGAAACCGCCTGCCGGACCTGATCCAGGGTGATTCCCTTCCGGATTCTCTCGAGCATCTCCGGATTGCCCGATTCGACCCCGAAACTGACGCTGTCGCATCCCGCCTCCCGCATGAGTGCCAGGGTTTCCCGGTCAACGGTATTTACCCTGGCGAAGGCGCTCCAGGTAAACCGCAGCCCTCGCCGGAGGATCTCCCCGCATACCTCCACCACCTTTCCCCGGTGCGAAACGAAGAGGTCGTCCGCCACATTGATCCTGTCTATGCCGTAGGAGAGGATCTGTTCGATTTCATCGGCAACGAGCGAGGCCTTTCTCTGCCGGACCCGGTTTCCTACCATCCGTCGTCCCTGGCAGAAGATGCACGAATAGGGGCAGCCGCGGCTGGTGATGATGCTGATCGGATAGCCGAGCGCCCGATAACGGGACAGCGGAAGAAGATGGCGCGCGGGAAAGGGCAGCGTATCCAGGTCTTCGATGAAGGATTGAGGGGCAGTGGAGACGATCTGCCCATTGCAACGGAAGGCCAGCCCCCGGATTCCTTCCCATGATGCGGGGTCCATCCCCTGCTCCATGAGTTCGCCGATGGTCCGCTCACCCTCACCGGTCACGATCAGGTCTATCTCCGGGTAGGTTTCGAGGGTCCGGACGGTGTCGAAGGAGACATGGGGTCCACCCATGATGGTCAGAAGCGAGGGGCGATGACGCTTGGCCCCTCTAAGGATTTCGACGGCGCCGGGAAAGTTCAGCGTCACGGATGTGGAACCGGCGACGTGCGGCCGGAACTCGTCGAGTTGCGCCCTGAGCTTTTCCGGGGTGTAACGGCTGACAATGTAATCGAAGATCCGGACCTCGGCCCCGACAGATTCAAAGGCTGCCGCGACATAGGTCACACCGAGCGGCGGGGCGGGCGCCTCTTCGAGGGGATAGGGGGGCGCAATAATGGCGACTCTCATGGTCAGGTCTCAGGGAAAAATTTCTCTATCTGCAGATCGTCATGCGTCCCGCTGCGATCCTCTCATCGCCTCAAAAAATTTCCCGCCTGCAGTGCCGGCCCTGCCGCAAGAGGGATCTTTGTTTAAGGCGGGCTCGTGGCTTACAGCTGCCGCTCAATCTCCCCGGCGGGGTCTGATGAGCGAGCGGATCCAGTCCGTCCAGGTGTTGTTCCGCATCAGGTGGCGATCGATCGCGTCGAACTGGGCGGCAAGCGCGCCCGGATCGGCCAGCCAGTCGGCCCGGGTCCGGACAGGTCGGTCCGGGTCGAGATGCTTAACGACGACAGCCGGTTGTCCTGCCGCTACCGCATTGGCTGGAATATCCCTGACCACCACGGAACCGGCTCCGACAATGCTGTTTTCGCCGATCCTGACCCCCTTGCCGATGATGGCGCTGTCACCGATCCAGACGTTCTTCCCGATGTGGACCGGAATCGTTTTCCCTATGGGCAGGCTGCGGTCGTATAGGTCATGCCAGTCGGAGTCGCTCACAAAGACCCCGTGGGCCAGCATGCAGCTGTCCCCGATCTCGATCTCTGTGGCCGCACTGACCCGTACGCCGGGACAGATCAGACAGCAGTTCCCGATCGCGATCCGCCCCCCTCCCTTCAGATCGGACCAGACCGTGAGCCTGACCTTTCTGTCGGGGGTGGCGATAACTGTGCCGTAATCCCCAAGGGCAACCGGCCCCCCGAAGATCTCCACATGCCAGGGCTTCATGAATGTACAGCCTCGCCCAAGATGGTCGAACTGCGGACGGAGAAAGTGATTTGCATACCACTTCTGAAATTTCAGATCGAGTCGTTTGACGATATAGGGACGGTGATCTCTTCGCAAGGCAATCAACCTCAGGATGCCGAAAAGTCCGATCTCTTCCGCGAATCCGTCCGGCGCCGGGCGGAGGTTTCCGTTCTTCCCTGGACAAACCCGTTGCCGTTCCAGAAATCATGACAGAAAAGCCGGCTGCCGGGCGTGATTTCACGGAGGGCATCGTGGGCAAGAAGGACAGCCGCCGCCGTCCAGGAGGTCTTCTCCTCCGGCCAGATGACTCCGTCCGGAAACGTCACCCCCATCCAGTAGGACCCATCGTCGAACTTCTTATCGCAGATCCAGTTAAAGACGATGGCCGCCCTTTCATGATCTCCGATCGCAGTCAGCGTCAGCACCAGTTCCGAGGCCTCCGCCGTGGTGACCCACGGGTGGTCGCTGACGCAGCGCACCCCCCATTCGGGGACGACGAACTTGTCCCAAGAACGATCTATCCTCCTGCGGGCATCGGCACCCGTAACGGCGCCGCACAGGACGGGATAGTACCAATCCATCGAATAGCGCGCTTTCATCATATTGAACAGATTCGGCCGATTCCTGATTGCCTCCCCGAGTTTCTTCAGGGCCTTTTCCCAGTCCGAACGGCGTTTCCCCAAAACGGAGGCAACGGCCAGGGCGCACTTGAGGCTCATATAGACCGAGCTGGAGCCGGTCAGGAGAGCCATGGGATCGATGATGCCCTGTCCATTCTTTGCCCAGTGGATCTGACCGGTATCCGCCTGGAGTCCGACGGCGTAATCGATTCCCGCCTCCAGCGTCGGCCATAAACGCCGGAGAAATCCCACGTCCGCCGTGATCACCCAACTTCGACACCTTGAAGGCGACAAATCATATCCAACCAATTGATTGAAAACAGGATTATTCAATTTTGGGCGGCTCGTATGTAGTGTATTATATTTATGATATATCTCTTGACAGGCATGTTATGTTTGTGTATAGCGTAGGCTATGTATGTTCGCCTTCACC
>JAHJQP010000048.1 GCA_018819165.1 Pseudomonadota bacterium | reverse complement strand
GAAAATGATCCTGATTAAACAATACGCAAAAGACAAATGGGAACAATTCTGGAAAGAGAAACTGGGCATCAAAGGTTATTTCAACATTCAGATCCAAACCGTCGAAATCAACCTTTGCCCCACCTTTTGAACGTTACCAAGTCATTTGAGAGCACGGTCAAGGAAGGCCAGATAATCGTTCCGGCCGTTGTTTTGGCCGAGATACTTTTTATAGCCAAGAAAGGCCGGATACCCTTTGGTTTTACGGCGACCGTCGCCAAAATAGAGGCGCTGGCCAACTTTGAAATAGCGCCACTGGATCTCGATGTGCTCAAGATAGCAGAAAGTATCGGCGCCCCGCTGGAAATGCACGACAAATTAATCGTTGCAACGGCTATTCGCTATGACGCATGCTTGATTACAAGCGATGAAAAGATAACGAAATCAAAGGCGGTGAAAACGATCTGGTGAGAATCGTTGTATTTTCCCAACTTGTTTTACTCAGCACTCAGTCCTCAGCACTGTGTTTTACCACAAAACGCTAATATTCAATACCCGACCCTATGGGGAACTCGCTACTCATCGCTCATTGCTCATCACTCGTTACTCAATGCTCGGTACTCTTTAATGCTGACCCCCAAAGCATGCATTGAAATTCCCGCTTGACATGCAGGATATTCATGGTATTGTGGGGCCATGATTCAAAGACCCACTGTAACCGAGGCTCTCAGGACGGCCCTCGACAGAAGCCGCATCGTCGCCCTTCTTGGTCCCCGCCAGTGCGGCAAAACAACGCTTGCCCGGCAGTTTGTATCTCTGGAATCATACAATTACTTCGACTTGGAAGATCCCCTCAGTCTGGCGCGCCTGGATGAAGCCATGACAGCGCTTCGAAGCCTGACGGGGCTTGTGGTGATCGATGAAATCCAGAGGCGCCCTGAACTTTTTCCAATCCTTCGTGTCCTGGCAGATCGCGACCCTCTTCCGTCCAGGTTTCTTATTTTGGGAAGTGCTTCTCCTGCGCTTCTCCGTCAATCATCAGAATCTCTTGCCGGTCGCCTGGAGACGATCCGTATCGGCGGCCTGACGTTTGCGGATGTAGGGTTGGAAGCTCAGGAACAGCACTGGTTGCGGGGAGGGCTTCCCCTCTCATTCCTGGCCGGTAGTGAAACCGACAGTCTGGCATGGCGGAAGAATTTCATACAAACCTTTCTGGAACGGGATATTCCACAACTTGGCATCGGTACTCCGGCGCCAATGCTCTTTCGTTTCTGGACCATGCTGGCCCATTACCATGGGCAGGTCTGGAATGCGGCAGAACCGGCGAGATCGCTCGGCGTCAATGAATCAACCGTTCGTCGCTACCTGGATCTTCTGGAGGGGGTCTTCATGGTACGACAGTTGCCTTCATGGCATGCGAATCTCAAAAAACGGCAGGTCAAATCGCCCAAGATCTATTTCCGTGATAGCGGTCTTCTTCATCAACTCCTGGGTATCCGCACAAAGGAAGCGCTCCTTTCCCATCCGAAGTGCGGAGCTTCATGGGAAGGGTATATCATTGAAGCTTTGCTCACAGACAGTCAGCCGGACGAGGCCTACTTCTGGGCCACTTACGCCGGTGCGGAGATTGACCTGCTCCTCTTCAAGAGCGGACGCCGTATCGGTGTCGAGATCAAAAGGGCCGATGCACCTCGTCTGACACCATCCATGCGGTCAGCGCTGACGGATCTAAGTCTTGACCGGCTTCTGGTCATTTATCCCGGGGGACGGGGTTACAGGCTGGCCGAAAACATCGAGGTCATCCCTGCATCCCATCTGGCTGAAGGGGTAATTACCCGATGACGAACGCGGAATGGAAAACGCCAAATTAAAAGACCTGTAAAGACCCCCATGACTATCTCCCCCATCATCGAGAGTTTCTTCCGCAGAGAGGCGGAGCGCTACCGCGTGCAGGTCGCCGTCCTGTACGGATCCTGGGCCGGAGGCTTTCCCCGCCGGGATTCCGACGTGGACGTGGCGGTCGTCTTCGAAGATGAGCCCGACGACGATACCGCCTACCGGCGCCTGATGGAAATGTCTCTGCAAAAGAATGG
>JAHJQP010000242.1 GCA_018819165.1 Pseudomonadota bacterium | reverse complement strand
GGTAATGGATATATTTTTTGAATTAACAGGTCTGGAAAAAAGGGCACTTGCGTCAAAATATCTTCATTTCCATAAACCTGACCTATTCTTTATCTATGATAGCCGAGCCAAAGAAGCTATCTCCAAGGTTACGCCACGTCCGAATTATATTAAAGACATTACTGTAGAAGAGTCAGATTCGGAATACCATATCTTCTGTCGCCGCTGTCAACACCTTCGAGACAATATCCGTGAACGCTTTGCGAAAACGTTAACGCCCCGGCAAATAGATAAAATATTACTGAGAATTACAGACAGAATTAGGAAAGAAAAGCTCGAACAAGGCGCTCCACCGGATGCGCCATAAAGCCGGCGCACCGGTGAGCTTGGTCGTTCGGTCGCGCTGCGCGCGCCCGAACGGCGAGTTGCGCGGAGCGCCTCGCCCGATTTGTCCGACCGCGCGCTGATTCGCGCGGCCGAACAAAATCGTTCGAGCCGTTCGCCCTCGGCCTTGGCGAGTAAACTCGCTAGCCCGATTCCGAACCGCTCAACTCGCCGTTAGAGGCGGAGGAACCTCTTGGAAGTTCTCATCATCTCAACCTCGGTTGTCGCACTCGCCGAGATGGGCGATAAGACCCAGCTTCTGTCTTTTCTGCTTGCGGCGAAGCTCAAACATAGGGTGTCGATCATTCTGGGCATTCTCTTCGCGACCCTCGCCAATCATTTCCTCGCGGGCTACGTGGGGGTCTGGCTAGCGAGCCTCGTGTCCCCCCAGGCACTGAGGTGGATTGTTGCCCTCTCGTTCTTCGCCTTCGGCGCGTGGGCGCTGAGGCCAGACAAGCTGGAGGAAGACCGGAACCTCCGAGGCGCTGGTGTGTTCCTGACGACACTCATCGCCTTCTTTCTGGTGGAGATGGGCGATAAGACTCAACTCGCCACGGTAGCGCTAGCGGCCCGCTACGATTCGCTCGTCGCGGTGGTTCTTGGGACGACCCTGGGCATGATGATTGCGAACGTCCCAGCTGTCTGGATCGGCGAAGCGCTGTCTCATCGAGTCAATATGAAGGTGATGCGTTGGGTGGCTGCGGTGCTGTTCGCTCTCCTTGGTGTATTAGCATTGCTTGCGCCGACTCCAGGCGCGTAGCTGGGGGTTTTTCTTCCCCAGCCCCCACACCACCCGGCATGCGGGTCTCCTTCGACTTGCTCAGGACAGGCTAAACCGGGCGGTTCACAGAGATGACCGGGCCGTAGCCGGGTAGTGAATGTGAACCCACAGCTCTTTGACAGACAGAAGCCCTTGATCCTTGAGCCAATCGTTGGTTATGCCCGTTTGCGTAGCCAGCGTCCGGGATAGTCGCCACGGCCCTCCATTCAAGGACGTCTGTTTATTGTATCGCACACGGAAAGAGGAGATGCGATACGAATTATCAGTGCGCGTCCTGCAACCGTGTCAGAGAGGAAAAGACATGAAAACTAAAACTATATCTGAGGAATTACGTCCAGAATATGAGTTTGATTATTCGAAAGCCGCCCGTGGTAAATACTTCAAGCGATTATTGGCGGAAGGCGCTAATGTGGTTGTCCTTGATCCCGAAATAGCCAAGGCGTTTACCAATTCGGCCGCTGTGAACGATGCATTGAGATCTCTCCTTGAAATTACAAGATCTACGCAACGCCTAACAAAGCACTCAACCGGACGCACGAAAAAGCTGCGCGCCGGTTAGCTTTCCGTGTTAGAAATGAGCAGCGAGGATATGGTGAGTGAAGCCGGCGTATGGAGGTGGAGGTATCCTTTGCCGAAAGGGCCGGCCATTCAGGCGTTGCGGATGAGGAGGGCAGCGAAGAAGCCGTCCGTGCCGTGGCGGTGGGGGAAGGTCCGGAATAATCCGGCATCATCGATGAGTGCAGGAGGGATGCCCTGTGCGGCAGTCGACCTGATCAGGGTGAAATCGGTGCGGCCGTTGAGGAGATCCTCGATGACGGCTTCGTTCTCCTCCGGGGTGGCGGTGCAGACGCTGTAGATCAGGCGGCCGCCCGGCCGGACGCAGTCCGCGGCACTTCGGAGTAGGCGTTTCTGGATCTGCATGCATTTTATTAGATCCGCCGGGGCGAGCCGCCAGCGGATCTCCGGGTTCCGCCGGAGCGTGCCGAGACCCGAGCAGGGGGCGTCCAACAGGACGCTGTCGAAGGCGCCTCGAAAAGTTTCCGGCAACGCCAAGGCGTCTGCAACCTGCGTCTCCACGATGGTCACGCCGAGGCGTACCGCCTCTTCCCGAAGCAACCGCAATTTTCCCGGATGATGATCGACGGCCATAATTTTCCCCCGGTTTTCCATGAGTGCGGCCAGATGAAGGGTCTTTCCCCCCGTCCCGGCGCAGAGATCGAGGAGATTCTCGCCGGGTTCCGGAGAGAGAAGAAGGGCGATGAGCTGAGAGGCCTCGTCCTGGATCCGGATCAGCCCCTTCCGCCAGGAGGCTGTCTCCCGGAGGTTGACGGCAGGGGAGGCGAGGAGCAAGCCGTCAGGGGAGAAGGCAGTCGGCTCGACGGTCAGTCCCTCCTGTGCGAGCGCCGCGACCGCCTGCTCGCGCGACGCCTTCAGAGAATTTACACGGAGCGCAAGCGGCGGAACGGCGTTGTTCGCCCGGCAGATCGCAATGGTTTCGTTGATGCCGAACTCGTCGAGCCAGCGCTCGACGAGCCACCGGGGGTGGGAGTGGATGACGGAGATCGCTTTTTCGGGGTCCTTGGCCATATCGGGCCAGGCGATGGCGTCCTTCTTCCGGAGGGCGGTTCGGAGGAGGGCGTTCACCAGCCCCGAGGCGGCGGGGCTGGTCTTTCTAGCGATGCCGACGGCCTCGTTGACCGCGGCGAAGGGGGGGATCCGGTCGGTGTACCAGAGCTGGTAGAGCCCCGTCCGGAGGATGTTCCGGACCCTTGTTTCCAGCGCGGCGGCATCCCCCCGGTAGAGCTGACCGATGATCCAGTCCAGACGGCCCCGCATCCGGAGCGTTCCGTAGACGAGTTCGGTGAGAAGCCCCCGATCATGGGGGTTCGCAAACGCCGTTCCGGAAAGCGCGGCGTCCAAGAGGGGTTCAGCATAGGCCGCAGCCTCATCGATCCGGTTCAGGATCTCGACAGCGAGCCGACGGGGGGAGTTTTTCATGCCCTGCACCTCTCAGCCCAGAACCTGCCCGGGAACGATCCGGCAGCCCATAAGAAAATCGCGGATTGGCAGCCGGTTTTTTCCTTCCAACTGGACTTCCTTCAATAAGACATACCCGTTCAGCGCTGCGATGCGGAGTCCGGCGGCGGTCTCTCCGGCGACCGTTCCCGGCGTCTCCGCGACGGCCGATTCCTCTATCGCAGCCGCGAAGACCTTGAGCTTCTTCCCGTCCAAGAAGGTGTAGGCGCAGGGGAGGGGGGAGAGCCCCCGGATGAGTGAGACGATGCTCCGCACATCGGCGTTCCAGCGGATCAGGACATCCTCCCGGCTAAGGCGGGGGGCCGGGGTTGCGAGTCTGTGGTCCTGTGGCCGCGGCTGGAGCGTGCCTGTTTCCAGCATGACGAGAGCGGTCAGGAGCAGCTCTGCGCCCATTTTCGCGAGACGGTCGTGGAGCTCGCCGAATGACTCCTCCGGTCTGATCGGCGTCTCCTCCTGGAGGAGGATGTCGCCGGAATCGACCCCCTCGTCCATCCGCATGATCGTGACGCCGGTCTTCTCCTCGCCCCGGATCAGGGCCCAGTTGATCGGCGCCGCCCCCCGGTACTTCGGCAGGAGCGACGGGTGGATGTTGATGCAGCCCTGCCGCGGGCCGTGGATGATCTCTTTGGGGAGGATCTGACCGAAGGCCGCGACGATAACGAGATCCGGTGCGACCTCCCGGAAAATTTCGAGAAAGGAAGAGTGTCCCACTTTCTCCGGCTGAAGGACCGTCAGACCGAGATTTTCGGCGAGGAGCTTGACCGGCGGGGGCGCCGTCGCCCGCCACCGCCCCTGCGGGCGGTCGGGCTGCGTGACGACGCCGATGACGGGATAACCGTTCAGGAGCAGACCTTTCAGGGCCGGGACGGCGAAGTCGGGCGTTCCCATGAAAAGCAGGCGCGGTTTGGGCATATTTCGAACCTCCTACATGAAGTTGACGGGATCCACATCCACCTGGATATCCAGGCCGTCGTGTCCTGCCCCTTCCAGTAGTCTCTGCGTGAGGAGATGGAGAAGGCCGCTCTGCTTCCCCCGGAGGAGGAGCTGCCAGCGGTACCTCCCCCTGATCCGGGCGAGAGGGGATTCGGCAGGGCCGATGACGTCCGCCTTCCCGCCGGCGAGAGTACGGGCCAACTCCCGGGCACGGGCGCCGATCTTGGCGACGGCCTTCTTTCCCTCTTCCCTCTTCAGGCTGGAGAAATGGAGACCGATGAGGCGGGAGAAAGGGGGATAACAGAACTGCCGGCGCAGGGGGAGCTCGTCGGCGTAGAATCCGGCATAGTCGTGCTCCTGCGCCCGGCGGATGGCGTAATGGCCGGGGTTGAAGGTCTGGATGACGACCCTGCCCGGCTGATCGCCCCGTCCGCCCCGTCCCGACACCTGCGTCAGGATCTGGAAGGTCCGCTCGGCGGCCCGGAAATCCGGGATGTTCAGGGAGGCGTCGGCAGCGATGACTCCGACCAGCGTAATCTCCGGAAAGTCGTGTCCCTTGGTGATCATCTGCGTGCCGATGAGAATGTCGATATCCATCCGATCGAGACCGCGGAGGATCCTTTCCGAATCGCCCTTCCGGGAGGTTGTGTCGCTGTCCATCCGGGTGATGCGGGCCCCCGGGAAGAGTTTCCCTGTCTCCTCCTCGATCCGCTCCGTTCCTGCGCCGTAGCTGCGGACGCGGTTCCCCCGGCAGGCAGGACAGAGGTCGACGGCCTTTACGGTGAAATCGCAGTGGTGGCATTTCAGGACGCCCTCGGCGGCGTGGTGTGTGAGCGCGATATCGCAGTTCGGGCAGGAGAAGGCGTGGCCGCAGTCCGGACAGAAGAGATAAGTGTGAAAACCCCGGCGGTTCAGAAAAAGGAGGGTCTGCTTCCCGCTATCCAGGGTCTTCCGGATCGCCTCTATGAGGGTGCGGGAGAGGAGCGGCGTCAGGCCCTGTTCGTTCCTTTCCGTTCTCAGATCGACCACCTCGACAAGAGGAAGGGGCCGGTCATCGATCCGGGCGGGGAGGGTCAGGTAGCGGTAACGACCGTCGGTCGCGTGAAAATAGCTCTGGATAGCCGGCGTGGCGGATCCCAGGAGCACCGTCGCCTTTGAGAACCTGCCCCTGACCAGGGCGAGATCGCGGGCGTTGTAACGGAGCCGGTCGTCCTGTTTGTAAGAAGGGTCATGCTCCTCATCCACGATGATCAGCCGGAGGTTCTCAACCGGCGCAAAGAGGGCTGAACGTGCGCCGACGACCACCCGCACCTCTCCCCTCCTGATCCGCTTCCACTGGTCATACCTGGCGCTCCGGGAAATGCCGCTGTGGAGAACCGCGATCTCCCGCTCCGGAAAGCGGCCGCAGATGCGGGAGCGTAGCTGCGCTGTGAGGGCGATTTCCGGGACGAGATAGATGGCGCCGCCTTCGCCCCGGAGGATCTCGGCGATGGCCTGAAGGTAGATCTCGGTCTTGCCGCTTCCCGTCACACCGTGGAGGAGGCAGGGGGAGAACCGGCCCGCGGCGAGGCATTCCCGGATCTCGCCGAACGCCTCGGTCTGCGCCTCGTTCAGGGTGATCCCGTTCCCCCTGTTCCCAATCTCCGGGGCGCTGCCCGGTCCGCGGACAACCTCCTTCTCATAGAGGCGAATGACGCCTTTTCCTTTCAGATTCCTGAGAAATGAGGCAGAATTCTTGAAAAATGCGTGCAAATTGCTGACCGGTATCTCGCCTCGCTCCCGAATAAACTCGACCATGGCCGACTGCTTTGCGGTCAGGTTGATTCCGAAGGTATTTTCGGCAGTCAGACCGACCCATTTCTCCTTTTTAGGCCGGACCGGCGGCCGGTTCAGGCGCTCCTCGGAAACCACCAGCCCCGCCGCTTCGAGCAGACGGAGATCGCCGTAGATTGCGTTTTTCCCCAGTGCCTTGCGGAGACGGCTCAGGGGAAGACCTTCCGGGCAGCAGGCCAGATGTTCCAGGATCTCCCGCTGTCCGGCAGAGACGCGGTGATCCGTTGTCGCGGACATTTCGGCGAGGCGGAGCCACCGGTCGCTCTTCACGTCGATTCCTCCCGGGAGGAGTTCGCCCAGAACCTTTCCCAGCGGGTGGAGGTAATAACGGGAGATCCAATCGTAGAAGGCGAGAGCGTCTTTATCAAAGAGGGGTTCGGGATCAGGAAGATCGAGAATATCGCGGACGGTACGGTCGCAGACCGCCTCGATCATGGTTTCGACGATGTAGCCGGTCACGCGCCGTTTTCCGAAGGGGACGAGGACCCGCTTTCCCACGGCGACGGCGGTGACGAACGTCTCGGGAACGGCGTAGATGAAGGTCTTTACGGAAGGGATCTGGATGGCAACCCTGACAAACATCCGGCATGGTCCTCAAAAAAACCCCCTCTTCGCTCCCAGTAGCACAGGGGGAGCGAGAGGGGATCGGCAGGTAGAACGTTGCCGTTCGGAGTCGCAGGAGTGCGGGCGGTTATTCCCCCTTGAGCTTTTCCATCTTTTCCTGCTTCATCTTGCAGTTGATGCACAGGGTGGTCACCGGCCTGGCCATAAGCCGCTTTTCGGAAATCGGTCCGTTGCAGACCTCGCATATCCCGAAGACGCCGTCGTCCATCCGTTTGATTGCCTCCTGCATCTTGAGGATCAGCTTTCTCTCCCGATCGCGGATCCGGAGTTCGAAATTCCGGTCCGATTCGAGGGAGGCGCGGTCGTTGGGGTCGGGATAGTTCTCCTTGGCGCTGCTCGTCATCTCCGACACGGTCCTTCCCGCCTCTCCCAGAAGGTCGTTGATCTTCAGGGCCAGCATGTGTCTGAAGAACTCCACTTTCCCAGATGTCAGGATCGCTTTCGGCACTTCGCTCACCTAATCTCCTAATGATCGATTTGGGGAAACCTTCTTACATGATGGAGAGGATTTTGTAAAGAAAAAAATGAACGGGGCTGGAAATAGTCATCATTTCAACCTATCCCGTAGACCCGGCGGATCTTTTCCACGATGTTTGTCGTGGAGGCCCCTTCGGTCATCGGGACGATGACGACCTTTCCTCCCCAGGAACGGACTGCGTCGCGTCCCACGACCGCCGCCTCCTTCCAGTCGCCTCCCTTGACGAGGATGTCCGGTCGCAGGTACTCGATGAGCTTCAGCGGCGTCGTTTCGTCAAAAACGGTGATGTAATCGACCGACATGAGCGACGCGACGACCTCGGCGCGCTCCCCCTGGGGAACCAGCGGCCGCTTCTCACCCTTGATCGCCTGGACGGAGGCGTCGCTGTTCAGGCCGAGGATAAGGAGGTCCCCTGTTTTGCGCGCTTCCCGGAGATATTGGACATGGCCCACATGGAGGATGTCGAAGCAGCCGTTCGTGAAGGCGATCTTCTTTCCCTTGCCCCGGAGGCGATCCGCCTCTTTTTTAAGTTCTTCCCAGGTCAGAATCTTCTTCATCCTTTCAGTTCCCCCCCATCCCCATGCCATTATCCGGAAAACGGCTCCGGAGCGGACACAGTCGCTATATCGTGATCGTGAACAGCCCTTGCCAGAGTCAGGACGGCGACCGCTTCCGCCTTTGCCTGCATGAGGACGCCCGCGCACTCCGTCAGCGTGCTCCCCGTAGTGAAGACGTCATCCACCAGGAGAATCCTCCGGCCGGCAATCCTTTCCGGCTTCCTCACCGTGAAGGCCCCCCGGACGTTCGCCGACCGCTCCTCCCGTCCCAGGCCGACCTGGGGCGCTGTCGGAACCTTACGCCGAAGCGCCGTGAAGTCGAGCGGGATGGAGAACTTCTTTGAGAGCTCGCGCGCCAGGATCACCGCCTGGTTGAAACCCCTCTCCCGCAGTCTTTTGCGGTGCAGCGGGACCGGCAGGATCAGTGAAAAGATATTCATATCCCAGATCCCGCCGGCGAAATCGGCCATTATTTTTCCCAGGACCTCGCCGATCCCCGTCCTCCCCCGGTACTTGAACAGGTGGATGGCCGTCAGGAGCGTTTCTTCATAATATCCTACCGCACGGGCGACCGCATAGGGCTTCTCCGTTACGAGACATTCCCCGCAGAGGTGGTCTTCCCCTTCCGGGGAGGCAAAGGGGATGCCGCAACTGGGACAGAGGGGGGAGCGGATGAAGCGGATCCCGGCCGAGCAGGGAGGGCAGAAGGGGAGGGGGCCGTGACTATCCATGATGACGCCGCAGGTGAGGCAGCGGGGCGGAAAGATCACGTCGGCAATCCCGGTCAGGATCTCTCTCAAGGTTACATCCCCCGTGCCAACGCCGTCAGAGAAGCCGTCTCGTCGGGAACGGCCATTCGGGGCGCCTCCGCCCAGAGCCTTTCCAGGTCATAGAAGGTCCGGACGGTTTCGAGGAAGATATGGATGATCACGTCGTCGTAATCCAGGAGGATCCATCTCCCCGCTGCTTCCCCCTCCACGCCCAGGGGCAGGATCCCCGCTTTTTTCATGTTCTCCCGGATCGCCGAGGCGATGGCCCGTACCTGCCGGTCGGAGCTCCCGCTGCAGATGATGAAATAGTCGGCAAAGGCGGAGAGCTCCTTTATGTTGAGTATGACGAGATCCTTCGCCTTGTTCTCCAGAGATGCGTTGACGCACCGAAGCGCACTCTTCCGCGACTCGATTTCCTTTTTTTTTGCCAATCTCCCTCCTCTTTCCTTTCTGCCGGAACAAAGGCTCCGGGGGCCGCATCTCCTCGTCCTGCGGACTTTCACGAGAATAACCGTTTGTTTTGAATAGCAGAACGCGGGGCTCCTGTCAATGGCCGTCCGGCCTGAATCGCCGGTTGTGAAAAGGGGCCGCTTGTGGTAAACGGAGCGCTACAGCCAACTTCGGTGAGATCTGCATGCGTGAGATTCTGAAAAAAGTCCAGGTTCATGTGCCCTTCTACCTCCTCCGGGAGAAGCTGCTGCCGATGGTGATCCGGGAGGGAATCCATCCGGAGATCGGTTTCAGCCACCGCGACCTCGATCGTTTCCCAAAGACCGATTTTCGAGAGACAGCCGACCGCCTCACGGATGCGGGGCTTTCCGTCACGTTCCATGCCCCCTTTATGGACCTGAGGCCCGGGGCGATCGACCCCAGGATCCGGCAGGCGACACTGGACCGACTCCGGCAGGTTTTTGAACTGATCCCCTGGTTCCGGCCGCGTTCAGTCGTCTGCCACCCCTCCTTCGACGAGAAATACTATATCTCCGGTGAAAAACTGTGGCTCGCCAACAGCCTCGAGACCTGGCGGCATCTCAGCGGGTATGTCCGGGAAACGCAGACGATCATCGCTCTGGAGAACGTCTACGAGCGGGATCCCCATCACCTGCGGCTTCTTCTCGACTCACTCGATTCGCCGAAATTCCGGTTCTGTTTCGATACGGGGCATTTCAACGCCTTCGCCGGCGCGCCGCTTGCGGAGTGGATGGAGATCTTGGGTGCGAGACTCAGCGAGATCCACATCCACGACAATAACGGCACGGCCGATGAACACCTGCCGGTGGGGGAGGGGACTTTCCCCTTCGGCGAGCTGCTGGCGATGGTTCGGGAGAGGAACCTGAAGCCGATCCTCACCATCGAATCCCATTCGGAAAAGAACCTGAGGAAGATGCTGGAGAACATCCGGTCCATGAAACTGCTGGAGTGGCTGTGAGAGTGCTCTTCCCTTTGCCGGGTTAAGAAGAGAGGGAATCGGAAACGATGCTCCGTTATATCGCCAAAAGACTGCTCTTCATGGCGCCGCTCCTGATCGGGATCACGGTCATCTCTTTTACGGTAATGCACCTGGCGCCCGGCTCTCCCACCGATCTTCAGACCCAGATGAACCCCCGCGCCTCTGTGGAAATGAAGGAGCGGCTCCGGGCGATGTACGACCTGGACAAGCCTCTTCCTGAACAGTATCTCAGGTGGGTGGCAAAATTGGCGGTCCTCGACCTGGGGATCTCCTTTTCAATGGACCGCCGGCCGGTGGCGGACAAGATCCTGGAGCGACTGCCGATCACGATCCTCCTGAACGTCCTCTCCATGCTCCTGATCTTCCTTATCGCCATCCCGCTTGGGGTGATCTCCGCCGTCCGCCAGGATTCCTTTTTTGACCGGGTCACCAGCGTCTTCGTTTTTGTCGGCTTCGCCGTTCCCACCTTCTGGCTCGCCCTCCTGCTTATGATCCTTTTCGGCGTTCATTTAGGATGGCTTCCCATCTCCGGGATCCGTTCCCTGAACTATGAATACCTGCCGTCGGGGATGGCCTTCTGGGATCTGGTCCGGCACCTCATCCTGCCGGTGCTCCTGTCCGCATTCGGGGGGCTCGCCGGGCTGTCCCGTTATATGCGGGCGAACATGCTGGAGGTGGTCCGCCAGGATTACATCATGACGGCGCGGGCGAAGGGTCTTTCCGAGCGGATCGTCATCTACAAGCACGCCCTGAGAAACGCCCTGCTTCCGGTCATCACCATTCTCGGTCTTTCCGTGCCGGGGCTCATTGGAGGGAGCGTGATCTTCGAGACGATCTTCTCCATCCCGGGAATGGGGCAGCTCTTCTACATGTCGGTGATGTCTCGAGATTACCCGGTCGTCATGGGGATCCTCTTCATCGGCGCCGTGCTCACCCTGCTCGGCAATTTGATCGCCGACGTTTCTTACGGTCTGGCCGATCCGCGAATCAGGGTTTCCTGATGGGGAAGACGATGGGAAATGATTTCCGGAAAAGATTTCTGAGGAATCGGATGGCGGTCGCGGGGAGCGTCATCGTTCTTTTCCTTTTCTGCGTCTCCCTCCTCGCGCCCTGGTTTGCCCCTTACGATCCGAACGCCATCGATCTGAAGAACGTCCTTGCCCCTCCGTCGGGGGGGCACCCCTTCGGAACGGATCCTCTCGGGCGGGATGTTTTGTCCAGGATGATCTGGGGGGCGGGGATTTCGCTCAAGGTGGGTTTCGTCGCGACCGGGATCGCCATCCTCATCGGAACGATTCTCGGCGCCCTGGCCGGTTATTATGGCCGCTGGGCGGATGCCCTCATCATGCGGTTCGTGGACGTCATGCTCTGTTTTCCCACCTTTTTTCTCATCCTGGCGGTGATCGCGATCCTGGAGCCTTCCATCTGGAACATCATGATCGTCATCGGTCTGACCGGCTGGATGGGGGTGACTAGGCTGGTCAGGGCGGACTTCATCGCCCTCAGGGAGCGGGACTTCGTCCTGGCGGCCCGGGCTGTCGGCGCCGGCGATCTCAGGATCATCTTCCGGCATATCCTGCCGAATGCGATGGCCTCCGTCCTGGTTACGGCGACCCTCGGTGTGGCGGGGGCGATCCTGACGGAGTCGGCCCTGAGCTTCCTGGGCATCGGGGTTCAGCCGCCCACGCCGAGCTGGGGGAACATCCTCACGGCGGGGAAGGACAATATCGACATCGCCTGGTGGCTCTCCCTCTACCCGGGGCTCGCCATCCTGATCACCGTCTTAGGCTACAACCTCTTGGGCGAGGGGATTCGCGACGCCCTCGACCCGCGTCTCAGAAGATAGGCCGGACGGCTTGGCGGTGATTCTTCAGCCCGTTTCCGGTTTTCCGTCTTCCTATGGGGTGTTCTTGGAACCGCCGGGTTTCTCGAGCGGGGAGATCCTGACCTTCAGGATGGATGTTTCCGTCACCTCCTCGCAGGTCAGGAGGTAATCCTGCCATTCCATGGTCTTGCCCTTCTCAGGAAACCGTCCCAGTCGGTCCAAGATCAGACCCGCCAGCGTGTAGTAGGGTAGAAAATCCCCCAGCTCAACCCCGAGCAGATCCTCGATGTCGTTGATGGGTATGAGCGCGTCCACAAGCAGGCTCCCGTCGGGTAGCTTCTGGAACCGGCGCGCCTCGCCCACGTCGTGCTCGTCCTCGATTTCACCCACAAGCTCTTCGAGGAGATCTTCCGTCGTGGCGAGACCGCTCAGGATGCCGTACTCGTCCATGACCAGCGCCATCTGGATCCGCTTGCGCTGCATCTCCTTGAGGAGGCTGCTCACCTTCTTTCCCTCCGGGACGAAAAGGGGGAGCCGGACGATCCCGGCGATGTCGAAATCTGTTCCCGTGGACATCCTCCCGAGGAGGATATCCTTCGTGTGGACGAAACCGATCACATGGTCCATGTCGCCTCGATAAACCGGATAACGGGTGTACATGTTCTCCTGGACGGTTCGGAGGATCTCTGCCCGCGACAGATCGAGGTTCAGGGCTACGATCCGGGTCCGGGGAACCATGACCTCCTGGACAGAGGTGTGGCTGAACTCGAAGATGTTCTTGATGTACCGGTGTTCGGTCTCGGTCAGCGCGCCTGCTTCGCTTCCCTCCGAGAGGACCTGGTGAACCTCCTCACGGGTTACGAATGCCTGGCCCCCTTTCGGCGTGATACCGAACATTGCAAGGATGATCCGGTTGGAAAAGGTGAGGAACCGGACCGCGACCACTGCGATGATCGATAAAAAATGGATCGGCCGGATGACGCCCATGGCTATCCGGTCCGCGTACTGCAGGCCGATGGTCTTTGGGGCCAGTTCGCCGAGGACAAGGAAGAAGTACGATATCCCGACCACGACGATAGCGATGGAGAGGGGCTCCGCCGCATGCTGGACAATCGGGAAGGGGGTGGCCCTCAGCAAAGGCTTGAGGTACTGGATTGCCGCAGCGCCGCCGATTGCCGAGGCGAGTGAACCGATGACCGTGACCCCGATCTGGACGGTGGCGAGAAATCGGTGGGGGTCCTTCTGGATCTGTTCTACGAGCTTGGCCTGCGGATTGCCGGCTGCAGCTAGGCTGGCAATCCGGCTTTTTCGCGCCGAAATGACGGCCAGTTCGGAGGCGGCGAAAAATCCGTTCGCCAGGATCAGAACAAAAATGATGATGAATTCATTGAAGATCAATTCCAAGGCTGTCTACCTCCTTTTTTCTTTCAGGGCGCCCTTTTTTTCCTCACCAGGTTGAGGATCTCCTCGTGGTAGTAATATGCCAGAAGCACGAGCAGGGCGCTGATCCCGAGAATGGCCAACATGGCGACATTCTGGTCATTGCGGGCGTAGTTTCCGCTGATGGAGAGCATGGTGGTGCCCAGGAGCCGTCCGGAGGTGCAGACAAGGAGAAAGATCGAGGGCTTCATGTGGCTGAGTCCGATGATATAGGAAAGGGCGTCCTTGGGAAAACCGGGGATCAGAAAGAGGATAAAGGTGATAAGGGTTCCCCGGTGCTTCATGAAGTGGTCGTACTTCTGGATGATCTGGGGGTTGATGATCTTCTCCACAAAGGGCAGGCCGAGCCAGCGGGCAAGGAGGAAGGCGAGCCCCGAGCCGATGGTTAGGCCGATCGTGGAATAGAAGGTTCCCAGGAGGGGACCGTAGAGGTACCCCCCGATGAAGCCGTTGACTTCTCCCGGGATTGGGACCACGATCACCTGGAGGATCTGGAGGCCGATGAAGATCACCACGGAGAGTGGGCCGAACGAGTTAACGAAGTGGACCACCTTCTTCGGGCTGACGAAGAAACTGTAGAGGTTGAAATGGAAGAAAATAAAAATGCCTGCGACGATCAGTGTAAGCAGGATCGTGATCTTGAGGGTGGCATGTCTGTTCATGAGGCTTCTGACCGTCGATGTTTCCTGTCCGGGTGACGTAGTTTCTCCCCGGCCTTTCCGGCCTTGTTTCCAAGGATCATCGGATAAATTAACAAAAGGATCGGTGATTGTAAAGCAGGATATTTCCAAAATAAAAAAGTTGACACCGGATTTCCACCTGTAGTAGGTCTCCCAATCTCCGGGAGACGGAGGGTGGAACCCTGGCGCCGGATGAAAAATTGGATAGGTTATTTTTCCGAAAACACCTTCCGGGATTAAGGTGGGTCATGGCGGGTCTTCTGGTCGGTCTGGTTGCCGGCGTTCTGGGCGGGCTCGTCGGTGTGGGCGGGGGGGTGATCGTGGTGCCCCTGATGACGGAGGCGCTCAAGTTCCGGCAGCAGGAAGCGCACGGGACGAGCCTTGTCGCCGTCGTCTTTACCTCCCTGGTGGGGTCGGCCATCTACTATCTCCACGGTTCGGCGGACATTCCGGCAGCGGCCGTTTTGTCCGGCATGGCCCTTTGCACGGTCCGTTTTGGGGCGAGGTACTGCTGTTTTCTCCCCGAATTGCAACTGAAGCGCTACTTCGGCCTTTTCCTCCTCTCCATCTCTCTGCTGCTGATCCTGAAGCCTTTTCTACCGAACGCCTTGGCGGGCTCATTGCCCTACTGGATCAAGTGGATGGTCTTGGTCCTTCTCGGCGCTCTGACCGGTTTCATGTCCGGGATGATGGGGGTAGGGGGGGGGAGCTTCATGGTGCCGATGATGGTCCTCTTTGCCGGCATTGCCCAGCATACCGCTCAGGGGATCTCCCTCCTGGCGATGATTCCGGCCTCCACTCTCGGGGCATGGACCTTCTGGAAACTGGGGAATATCCGGACGAGACTACTACCCGGTCTCGTCGTCGGCGTGCTCGCGGGGGTCTATGTTGGTGGCAGCGTCGCCCATCTCATCCCGGAGAGGGAACTGGGGCTTCTTTTTTCGGTCCTTCTGGTCTATACAGCCTCCCGGTATCTGCGGACCACATCCCGAACAGCGCCGGTATGCACCCCGGAGGACGGACAGATCTAACCCCGCTTATCCCCCGTTCCAGCGCCGCCCGTCAAATGTGACAAGTCATCGCCCCGCTCCTGCGTTTCCCACATCTCAAATATTTCTTGACAAACGAAAAACGGAGGGTTACTAAACAATCATATGATGGTCCAACCATCAGTCCAATAATGGAAAGGGTGTTCTTCATGTCGGATGAGTCTATGTCCAATGCAATGGAGTTAAAAGTCGCAGAGATTTTTATCGAAGATGTGAGCAAGGGGTTGGCTCGCTTTGATCCTGATGATGTTAAGGCCCTGGGCGCTGTTCTGGGCGATGTTGTGGAAATTATCGGAGAAAAAAAGACTATCGCCAGAATTTCGGGAATCTTTCCCGAACACCTTGGCAAAAAACTTGTCCAGATTGACAGGAACACCCGTGACAACGCCGGGGTTCAAATAGGCGGCACGGTGCAGATTAAAAAGGCGCCTCGGCAAACCGCAACAGCCATAGTGCTTACACCCCTGGATTCCGGAAACTGGTGGCCTGACGAAAACGAGTTGGGATATATCGGCAAAATCCTTCAGGGACTGGCAGTTATTTCCGGCGACAAAGTGAATATTCCGCTTTTTGGGGGCAAGGACCGTTTCTTTTCCGTTGATGGCACTTCGCCTTCCGGACCGGTCATCATCAACCAGCAAACCAAGTTCAAGGTAAACAAACCCGACTATACCGAAGCGGCGGACTCACGCATTTCGTACGAAGATATCGGCGGATTGGAACGGGAGCTGAGATCAGTTCGAGAGATGGTGGAAATTCCGTTGCGTTACGGGGAAATCTTCGACAGACTGGGCATCACGGCGCCCAAAGGGCTGCTTCTCTACGGACCGCCGGGAACAGGGAAAACCCTCATTGCCCGTGCCATTGCGGGAGAGGCGAAGCTCAATTTTATCAGAATTAACGGGCCGGAAATTATCCAAAAATATTACGGTGACAGCGAGGCAAGGTTGCGTGAGATATTTGAAGAGGCAACGCGCAAAGCGCCGAGCGTCATCTTTATCGATGAAATTGACGCCATCGCCCCGAAGCGTGCCGAGGTCGTGGGAGATGTGGAAAAGAGGGTTGTGGCACAGCTTCTCGCACTCATGGACGGCATGGTTTCTCGCGGTCATGTTCTCGTGATCGGCGCGACCAATGTCCCGGAAATGATAGACCCTGCGCTGCGCAGGCCGGGCCGATTCGATCGGGAAATCGGCCTCTCGGCTCCTAACGCAGAAGGACGCCTGGCCATCTTGAAGATACACAGCCGCCGTATGCCGCTTGCACCGGATGTGGATATTGAGCAGATTGCGCAGATCACCCACGGTTTTGTGGGGGCCGATATAGAAGCGCTGTGCAAGGAAGCGGGCATGGCTGCCGTGCGGAGATATCTGCCGGTGGGCGCTATTGGCAATTCCGACCGTCTCCCCGTTACTCCGGAACATATGCAGGTTTCCAGGGAAGATTTTCTGACGGCCCTCCGGGAGGTTGAACCGACGGCCACCCGTCAATTCTTCAACGAAAGGTCTACCTTAAAGCTCAGCGACGTCGGCGGACTGGCCAGGATTAAGGAGACGCTCATCTCCATCGTCGATTGGCCCCTGAAATATCCTGAACTTTTTACGTTGGGCAAGGTTTCGTCACGCGGCATCCTTCTGTCCGGTCCTTCCGGAACAGGCAAGACCCTTATGGTAAAGGCCTTAGGTGGAGAAACAGGCTTGAATTTCATCCCCATCGGAAGTTCCATGCTTTTTTCAAAGTGGCTGGGGGAATCGGAAAAAGCGCTGCATGAGATATTTAAAAAAGCCAAGCAATCTGCCCCGACCATTCTCTTCTTTGATGAGATATATGCGATCCATTAAACAAGTTGACATAAGGGGTGCTTATTTTCCCCCTTTCTGGTTTCAAAGTGAGTTTGTATCGTTTGCCAGCATTCGTCGCTGGAGTGAAAGCGTCTTGTATGGGTTGCCTGCCGTCGCAAT
>JAHJQP010000241.1 GCA_018819165.1 Pseudomonadota bacterium | reverse complement strand
ATGAACTGCCCCTGGTCCTCCGGAGGAACAAATTCCTTCCCCATGTATTTTGTCAGATAGAGGCTGCCGCCGAAAATCACCAGGGCGCCGATCAGCATGAACCCACGATGGTTCAGGGAAAAGGCCAGGACATGCCGGTAAACCTCCTCCAGTTTTTTGTATCCCCTCTCAAACCATTCCGCTGGACGGTGTGACGGCTTGACGGAAACCGGTGCGCCGGCCGTGTTTTCCCGCTTGAAGGCGATGCGCTTCAGAAAGATCGAGGCGAGCATCGGCGTCAGCGTGAAGGAGACCAGGAGCGACACCAGGACCGAAAAGACGACCGTGAGGGCGAACTGGAGAAAGAACCGCCCGATGATCCCCTTCATAAAGGCGACTGGGAGAAAGATCGCCACGATGGCGAAGGTGGTCGCCATGACGGCGAGGCCGATCTCAGAGGTGCCGAAGGTCGCCGCTTCGCGCGGCGCCATCCCCTCCTCGACGTGGCGGTAGATGTTCTCAATGACGATGATCGCGTCGTCGATAAGGAGCCCGACGGAGAGCGTCAGCGCCAGCATGGTCATGTTGTTGAAGGTGAATCCGAAGGCCCGGATCAGGGCGAAGGTGGAGATGATGGAGATCGGCAGGGCCAATGCACTGATCAGCGTCGTCCGGACGTTTCGGAGGAAGATGAAGACGGCGAGGATCGCGAACAGGCTCCCGAGGATCAGGTGCTTCTGCACCTCCGCGATGGACCGCCTGATGAAGGTGGACTGGTCGATGGCGATGTTCAGGGTCATCCCCGGCGGAAGGGTCTTGTTGATCTTCGCGATCTCCGCCTTGACCGCGTTGACGACGGCCACGGTATTCGTCCCGGACTGCTTCTGGACCCCCATCCCGACGGCCGGGATTCCGTTGAAGCGGACGATGGAACGCCTCTCCTCCATCCCGTCCTCCGCCTTCCCGATGTCCCTGAGACGGACGGGGGCGCCCTTGTCGTAGGCGATAACCAGGTCGTTGAAGTCGGGGACGTTGAGGAACTCCCCCTTGACCTTGACCGTGTATTCCTTGGAGAGGCTTTCGATCCGGCCGCCGGGGAGCTCGACGTTCTGCCGCTGGAGGGCGCCCATGACGTCGTTCGCGGTGAGCCCGTAGGCCCTGAGCTTGCCGGCGTCAAGCCAGACGCGAACCTGCCGCAGCCGGAGGCCGCCCAACTGGATGTCGCCGACACCGTTGATCCGCTGGAGCTGCTCCTTGAGGACCTCGTCGACATAGGTGGAAAGCTCCCGGACCGTTTTCTGACCCGAGAGGTTCAGCCACATGACCGCCGTCGCATCCGGATCGACCTTGGCGATGCGGGGTTCGTCGATGTCGTCGGGAAGCTTGTTCCGGATCAGGGCGACCTTTTCCCGGACGTCCTGGACGGCGAGGTCGATATCCCGCTCGAGGACGAATTCCACCGTCACCCGGGAGTCCCCCTAAGTGCTGCTCGAGGTGATGGACTTTACGCCGTTGATCGTATTGACGGCCCCTTCGATCTTGTCCGTGATGTCGACATCGATGACTTCGGGGCTCGCCCCCTTGAGGTGCGTGGAGATGGTGACGATCGGGAAATCGACCTTGGGAAAGAGATCGACGCCGATCTCCGGATAACTGACCACACCGAGGACCACCAGGGCCATGATGACCATGGTGGCAAAAACCGGCCTCTTGACTGAGGTATCAGCGAGCCACATTGACCAGCACCCCTTCCATCAGATTGTTCTGTCCCACGGTCACGACAATCTCCTTCTCCTTCAGCCCTTCGGTGATTTCCATGAACTCCCCGTATTTTCGGCCGATCTTTATTTGCCTTTCCTTCGCCCGATCCCCCTCCACGACGAAGAGCTTGGTGGTGGAGTTGTCGTAGAGGAGCGCGGTGATCGGGGCGACGATCGTGCCTCGCGCCGGCCCGGTGTAGAGCGTCACCCGGGCGAAAAACCCCGGTTTTAGGCTCCGATCAGTGTTCGCCACCACCGCCTCCACCTGGAGGGAGCGGGTTTTCTCCTCGAGACTGGGATAGATCGTCTTCACCTGGCCGCGGAATTCGCGCCCGGGAAAGGCATCCACCGCAAAGGCGACATCCTGCCCCATCCGGAGTCTTCCCACATCCTTCTCGGACACGCTGAAGGAGAGTTTGAGTAGATCGGTCCGGATGACCGAGACCAGGAACATGCCGTTGCGGATATAGTCCCCCGCGGTGACCTTCTTCTCCTTGACGCTGCCCGCCATGGGGGCGAAAATCTTCGTCCTGGTCAACTTCTCCTTCGCCAGATCGAGTCCGGCTTTTGCCCTTTCCACATCCCCCTGGGCCAGGGCAAGGCGCGCGACGATATCGTCGAACTGCTGCTTCGTTACCAGTTCCTCCTTGTAGAGGGACTCCTTGCGCTGATGCTCCAGCTTCGCATTGGCCAGGGCCGCCTCCGCCTGCTTCAGGGCGGCTGCTGCCTGCTCCACGGCGAGCCGGTAATCGATTTCCTTGATCTCGGCAATGAGTTGACCGCTGGTGATGGAAGATCCTTCGTCGACGTGGATCGACTTCAGGATCCCGTCCAGTTCAGAACTGATGGTGACCATGTCGTAAGGATTGAGGGTCCCGATCGACTCCACAAAAGGCCGGAGGGAACGATTCTCCGTCGTCCAGACCCGGACGTTGACGGGCCGCTCCTTCACCACCTTCTGCTCCTGTTTATTGCACCCAAGATTCGCAGTCACCGCAACGCCCAGCAGTATCGCCATGACCGCTGAACCAACCCTGACCTTCCGCTGACCCAGCCTGCTTTCCCCGGTTAAAAACGACGTTCGCCCAAACATGCACATCTCCTCTCTTACATTCAAATCATGCTGCCTTCGTAAATTGTTCATCCGCTATCCCTTCCGCCACTGCCATACAGAAGGAGCCTAAAAGGGCATTGAAGATCATTTTTTACTTCGCGGCCATTGTCGTAAGCAGCGTCCCTGTAGCCTTCTTCATCCGGAGAATGGCAAGACGGTAATTGTAAGCTGCCGACGCCGCCTTCCTCTCCGCCGACACCAGGAGGGTGTTGGCGTCCAGCACATCCAGGCTGTTCGACAGACCGAAATCGAACTGCCTTGCCACGGCATGGTAGTTGTCGCGGGCGAAGGCGAGCTGATCGTTCAAGAACCGGAGTATCCCCTTCTGGGTGACCAAATTCAGGTAGGCGGTCTGCACCTCAATCTCGATCCCTTTCTTCGTATCCTCATAGAAGAGCGCGGCCTGACGTTCACGGGCCTTCGCCTCAGACACCTCGGCTTTCCGGAGCCCGCCCTCGAAGAAGGGAAAATTCAGGGCTACTCCGCCGTAGATGCTCTCCCGGTTCAGACTCGACGTGGACGGATACTGATCAGCCCGGGCGTATACCCCGGAAACGGAAACGCTGGGCCAGAAGGCGCCTTCGGTAAATTTGGTCTGATCAGCGGCGATCTGCTTCTGAACTTCCATGCTCTTCAGGTCCGCCCTGAACGCGAAGGCCTGCTCCTGGAAGGAGGTCAGCACCGGAACATCCCCTTCCGCTGCGGGAATTTCACGAAGCGTAAAAGGGCCCTTGATCCCCACGTTACTTGCGAGAACGGCCATCGCTAATTCGAGGCTGTTTTGCGCCTGAAGGCGGTCCGACTTCGCCCCGGACAGTTCCCCCTCCGCACGGAGGAGGGCCGTCTTGGTCACCTCGCCGACCCTGAGCCGTTTTCCAGCCGCCTCGCGGTATTTTATGAGACGTTCCAGATTGGAATCGGCGATTTCCAGGTCCTTCCGGGCCATAAGGATGTTGTAGTAGGCGGCGGCCACGTACCGGAGGAGATAATCTTCGCGGATGGCCGTGAGGTTATACTGACTCTTCGTCACGTTCTGCTTGGAGATGCCGAGCGCCGTCAGTTCCCGGCCGCTCAGGGAGACGGTCTCGTCCACCCGCACCCCCCAGGAAGAGGCCGACTCGGGTTGGAGGATGCTCCCCGTCGCGGTAAACTTCTTTTCCGAATACTGGGTTAAACCGCCGGTTGCCGTCAGGCGGGGCAGCAGATAGGAAAAGGCCTTATCCTTCCCTATCTCCGAGATCGTAAGGTCTTCCTCGGCCGCCTTGAGCTTTTCGGAACGGGTCAGGGCGATCCGGCAGAGATCATCCAGTGAATACTCCTCGGCAAAAAGAGTGGCCGGCGCCGCCGCGAAGAGAAGAACCGCAAGAACGCCGGCCGTCAGTTTTAAAAAAATAT
>JAHJQP010000047.1 GCA_018819165.1 Pseudomonadota bacterium | reverse complement strand
TGGTTACCCGCCTGCTGCAGGATTACCTGGGGCTGATCGGCGAGCTGCTCTGAAATCCAGTTTCTCTCCCCCGTGTTCGACAGTTGTAATCAGATGATTTTCAAATTGACAGATTCACTTATCTCCTCTATTCTGGGCTCGGAATAGAGTTGTTCCTGCGAGATGACTTCAGTTTTGTGGATGCAGGAACGATTCAGAAAACAAAGGGAGGGGTGAAACATGTCACCGACAGCCCGAAAACTTGATTATCCCTATATCAATTCGCACCTGGAAGAGGCGGGCAATGTCGAATACTGGAAAAGCCAGGTTCAATCTCCTCCCGCACGGGGCAATAGCGGCTTCAAATCCGGTGTGGGGCGCTGATAACGTCTCAGGTGGGTTCGATTCCCATGCACTTCCGCCATTTTATTAGCAAATTTCGAGATTTTTCGAGTAAATTTCTTTAACCGGTCTTTAACTTACTTTAACCTCAGAATCAGACAGAAGGTCCCTCTCTTGAATGACGCGGTTCTTTTAAATCAACTCGAAGAACTGGCAGAGAAACTTGGAATTGCGATTCGCTATGAAAACATAAACGTGGAGAATTCACCCGGTACGGGAGGCCTCTGTCGTATGAAGGGGGAATACGTTCTGATTGTTCACTCCCGCTTAACGGTAAGAGAGAAGATCCGCGTCGTGACAAGGGCATTGAGGCAGTTTGACCTCAATGAGATCTATGTCAGACCGGTTCTCAGGGAATTATTGGAAAAATCTACGGATTGATTGCGGTTGACGCTAATTTAAAAAGCTAATACTTTTATTGTTTTTTTACCTCTTTTGAGGGGGATACGGGAACGTGTCAATGTTAATTTTTTCAACAAACAAAGGAGGACCAGCGCATGAGAACTAAAAAGCTGTTGGACAAGAAAAAGGCAGCGATGTGCCCCGGAACGGTATTTGTGGACAAGTTTACCGATGGTATCCTTGATCCCAGGAAGCCGATGCTGGGACCGGTTCGGGATAACGGTTATATCGTGGCCAACACGGCGCCTGGGTGTTGGGGACCGATGATTACTCCGGAATTAAAGGGCGGCCATGAGGTGACTCAGCCGGTAGCTGTAGAAGGTGCTGAAGTGGGAGATGCGATCGCAATCAGGATCAAGGACATTACGATTGCTTCAGCGGCTACCGCATCCGGGAACGACCGTGTGGTTGCCGAAGATCGTTTTTTGGGAGATCCTTATGTAGCCCGGCGTTGCCCTCACTGCGACACGATGTACCCGAAAACGAGCGTTAAAGGGATTGGCCCGAAGGCGATCCGCTGTACCAAATGCGGTGAGGAAATTTCCCCCTTTACCTTCACCAACGGATATACGATCGTTTTTGACAGTAATTATTCCGTGGGGGTCACTGTAGACCGTAAAGCTGCCGAGAAGATTGCACGCCAGGCCAGCCGGTATTCATCAGTGCCCGCGAATTCCGTTCAACACCCCATTCTTACCTTTGCTCCTCACGATCTGGTAGGGCTTGTCGCTCGCCTGCGGCCGTTCATGGGTCAGTTGGGTACAACTCCCGCCATTCCCATGCCTGATTCCCACAATGCCGGCGATTTCGGATCCTTTCTGATTAACGCGCCTCATGAATATGGTATTACCGCTAAACAGCTCGAGAACCGTACAGACGGCCACATGGATATTGATGCTGTACGTACCGGTGCAATCCTTGTTTGCCCGGTTAAAGTACCTGGAGGGGGAATCTATATGGGCGACATGCATGCTCTCCAGGGAGATGGCGAAATTGCCGGTCATACGGCTGATGTTGCCGGCACTGTCACCCTGCAGGTGCACCTGCTCAAAGGTCTTAAACTCGAGGGACCGATTCTCTTCCCTGTCCTTGAGGATTTGCCATTCCTGGCGCGGCCGCTATCAGAAGAAGAGACGAAAAGGGCTGAATATGTAGCCAAATCGTGGGGGATGGCCGCTCTGGAAAAGTCAGCTCCCGTCTCAATTATTGGAACGGGACCGAACCTGAACGCTGCAACAGACAATGGTCTGGCACGCGCCGCCAAGCTGTTTGGCATGACGCTCCCTGAGGTACTGAATCGAGCCACGATCACCGGCGCAATAGAAATCGGTCGTCACCCAGGAGTGGTCCAGGTTACTTTCCGGGTTCCGTTGGATCGATTGGCTCGTTTGGGTTTGACGTCCTTTATAAAGGATCAGTATGGAATAGATTGACAGCCAATTCTGATGAACTCGTAATAAGTCGAAATAGAAGACTGATCGCTTTTGTTTGAGGGCGGGCCTCGGGGGATTTTCTACGATTTTCGAGCTGTGACGATCATACGGAAGTTCATGAAGCCGTAGTCCCCCTTTTTGTTGAAGGGGGAAAATTCGCCTATGACATTTATTCCGGAAAACCCGACTTCCGATAGGAGGCTCTGTATCGAATCCGGCTCGTAGAGCCTGAGGGAGTAGAAGTTATCTCTGATAAGCCCGCCCTTCTTGCTCATCACCATCTCCCGCGCACGAACGACATCTCCATCCAGACTTCTATTTCGGCAGACGACGATATCGCCGCCAATCTCATGCCAGGCGACGGGATTGAACCTGTTCCTGAGGGTGGCGCCATTCACGATATCGATGAGCAGTCGCCCCCCGCGTTTCAGCAGACACAATGCCTCGGAGAGAATATCCCGGTCTCCATCCGGGGAAGGGATATATCCGAGGGAATTGCCGAGGATCAGTACATGGTCAAACTTTTCCGAGGGAAGACCTGTCTTCCTGGCGTCTCCCTGGAGAAATTCGATCTCCATCCCCAATCTGCCCGCATCCTTTCTCCCCCTGTCTATGAGAAACTGCGAGTAGTCCAGGACGGTGCACTTTTTGAATCCGCGGTTATGCAGTTCCATGCTGTGTCTTCCGTGACCTCCGCAAAGATCGAGGATTTCCTGTTCCGGCGCAATAGGGATCAATGCCTGTATGAGATCGATCTCCCTGCGGGTCACATCGTCATCGCAGACCGATCGTGCATCGGTAATGAGGTAGACTTCGTCGAATAGCTCCTTCCACCATTCCGGGTTCACATCGAAATTCATGGCTCCTCCGGGTGCGCTCCGAAACTGAAGAGCCCGTCGGATGCGAAAATGGCGTGGGACCCTCCCCAGACTTGGGAACGGGCGATCCGTAGCTCTTCCTCCTCGATGTTTACGAACGAATCGATTTCCCCCGAAAGCCACATCTTTTCCAGGGTCAGGCAATCGGACCAGATGGCTCTGCAGTAGGCGCTCAGGACCTCTATGTGGCCGGGCCTTATCACTCTCGGCCGGAGAGCCATCTTGATCGGGCCGAGCAGGTAGGTGAACTTATGGTCGAAAGCCAGCTTTTCCTGCATCCGGACGATCTCGAGCAGGTCCCCGTATCCGATGGAGAGGATGGCTTCATTGATCCGGTTCACCGCATCTCTCACCGTCATCTCCGAGCGCAATAGGGCAAGAGGTTGTACACCCCCTCCGCTTCCGACGTTGGTAGGAACTCCGCCGAACCTGACGAGAAACCCGAAAACCCGCTCCGGGCCGAATAGGCAGCGGAAATCGGTCTGGAAACGGGCGAGCGCGACTTCCTTCCGTTCCCTGTCGAGGACGGGATTGTCCTCCCCCCAGAGATGGAGAGGGATCTTCTCCTGGACGATGTAGTCGCCTGCATTCAACGCGATCTCAATCGTTTCCTCTATATTTCCGTGGATCCCTCCCACACGGACCCCCTTTCCCGAGTACCCTCGCTCGGGCTTGAAGACCAGTCTGTCCCAGTGTTTCCGTGTCCACTCGATAAAATCATCTATTGCCTCTCCCTTTGGACCTGTCGTCTGCCGGGGATAGAACTTTCGGGTCCACGGCGTGCGGCTTACGGTTTCCGGATGAAATCGGTCTCTATAGGAACCGGTAATGAGCTCAAAGGCGCTCTTGACGTTGATTGGTCCGGTGCCTCGGGGATTGATGACCCGCCCTTCCCTCACCGCTGTTAGAAGGGGGGAAAGGTCCTGCTTGCGGTGCAGGGACAACAGGGTGTCGGTGTTGAAGTCGAGAAAGAGCAGAGAAACGGGTTTGCCCTCGTGGCATACCCTGCCGTTTTTCAACTCGAGTTCATGGGGCGCCATGAGGGCCCCCGTCATCCCAGGTATTTCGCTGAGCTTTGCGGCGAGATTTCTATTCTCGGTCACCTCTTCGAGGGTCTCTGCCTCCGCAACGACGGCGATGATTCCGGGGTTTCTCCCTTCCCGCACGCGGTGTGCGTCGAGAAGCATCTCCACGAATCCATTGATCGGATAGAGGAGAGGATGGTCGAAATCCAGGTCCACCTTAATCTCCCGGATTTCATTGATCCGCTTCCAGACTTCCTTGCCGATCACCTGGGTAATGCGCTGGTAATCCCATCCTCCGGGACTTCCCAGGTTCCATTCCGAGTGGCAGCCGAGAAAATTCTCCATTTACACCCCTTTAATAGGGGGACAGCGCCCCTATTTTTCTGCGGTAAAATAGGGGCGCTGTCCCCCTATTTCCCTAAGAGGTCGAAACCGATCTCCCCGCCGGAAAGGACCTCTTGGACAAACCTCTTCGTATCATTTGTTCCATACCGGAAGTACAAATCAGCAAATCGCCTGAGTCCGAAAGTGTAGCATACCTGGTACCCCGGCCTCAGTGCGTACTTCGGGACGACGGACGCAGCCGCATCCGCCGGGAAGCCCGCCTCGACAAGAAGTTTTGCGGCGGAACGACGCTCAAGCGTCCCCGTTTGCAGGTCGAGGTCGACAAGACCACGAACCGCTCTCCGGTACCTTCTCTTCGCAAGGAGGAGAAGATCCGCAGGGACGGAAAAGTAGCCCGTCATCCTCATGAGTTCCTCGGAGAAGCAGGCCCACCCCTCGTAAAAGAGGGGGCTTTCCACCTGGCGTCTCGACGGGGAGATAAAATGCCAGCGCCAAGTGTCGAGGAGGTGGTGGCCGGGGTAGGTCTCATGGGCAGTCAGCATCCGGTACTCTGCAAGCTCCTCCCGGTTGTCGCTCCATGGTCCTTCCGGGGGGACGATGTAGAAGGTTCCCTTCTGCGACGGATTTGCGGGAGTGAAGCTGTAAGCGGAGGCAGCCCGGATTGCCTTGAGGTACGGAGGGAGTATCGAAATCCGGAGGGGGCTTATCCCGGGAAGGCCTTCCGGTACGATACCGCGGGCAATACAGTGGCGTAAAAGGTTATCGGCTTCTTTTCGGTACATCTCCAACTGACCCCCAGCGGAGAAAGCCGGCAGAGGAATCTTTCGGATCGCCTCCCTCCAGCCGGTTCCGGGGAAGAGTGCTTCTCCGGCCTCTTCCATGATACGGCCCATCTCGTCGATTTCCTCCATGAGCGTATTGCGGACCTCGTCCAGGCCAACCCCGCACCCGAGATGCTCCTTGACGATCCGTTCAACGATTTCCGGGGGCAGCAGACAATCGCTTCTCGTCCGGGCACTCCTCAGAAAATCGGCGAACCGCTCGAGGGCGGAAAAGACAGGAGCCAGTTCATTCTGTTCCATTTCGAGGGATCGCAGCCACGCCGCGATGTCGCGGATCATCTCCAAACCCAGATCCCGGAAGAGTCTCGGCATGTCGATGAGTACTTCCTGTGCCTGTTTCAAAAAAGAGGGAAGGGTCTCTGCCCGGATGCTCCATGCCCGGCGGTCGGAGTCCCCTAGGGAGGCGGCAAGGGCGGTGCACATGACCGTCAGGTGAAACGTTGGCTGCGTTTCGTGGAAGCGGACCTCAACGAGCTGTTCCCTGAGCGTTCGCACCATGCGTTTGAGGGTTTCCGCATCAACAACGATATCGAAGTCTTCCGTTTCTTGGGAGATC
>JAHJQP010000240.1 GCA_018819165.1 Pseudomonadota bacterium | reverse complement strand
TCGCGGCCTCCCTGACGCGGCCGCCGGGAAAGAAATCGTTGACTTTTGAAGCGAATGGCCTATGATGACGCCCACGATATGATTATGGATTTCCAAAGGAAGAACCCTTTCCCGGACTGCGCCGGCGGGTATTTTTGCATGGTCTTCATGGACTGCGAACATGGACAGGCATTATGAGCCCTGAAGGAAAGATCATCTGGCAGCACCGCCCCCCCCGCTATGATCGTCCCTTTATGCAGCCCTTGGCCGTGGCCCTTGTCTGCGCCATATTTATCGGTCTCATCCTGACGATGGGGGTGATGGATCTCCGAAGGAGCGACCAGACCCTCGTCGGCTTCATGGAGAACCAGGGGATGCGGATCGTCGGGGTGGTGGAGAGGCTCACCCAGGAGAACCTGAATACGATGATTCAGGCCTCCCAGAAAGCCGGGGGAAATGTCTTCGTTCCCCTGACCGAACAGGCCATCTCCCCGCAGAAATTCCTGACCGAGAAGATCGTTGCGATGGCGCGCGAGGTCGACATCCATTGGAAGACAGAACATCTGAGCGGGAACTATCTGCGAAAGTACGCCCAGGAAAAGAACCTCTGGCTCCTGGCCGTCCTCAATGCCTGGGGGGACATCGCCTTCCAGAGCCGCGATCTTCCGGACGAGTCTTTCCCTGGAAAGAGGGCGGCGATGAAGGGGAGCCACCGGGAGGGGGCCCCCGATCTTTTCACCAGACTCGCCCGCCAGAAGATCGGTTTTCTTGCCCTGCGCCGCCCGGACGGCAGCGGGACCATCGTCATCGCCCTGGACCAGGATGGAGTTCGTTACTGGGGGACAAGGGTCTCCGTGGAAAAGGCGATCGAGAAGCTTGGGGAGGGACAGGGGCAGGGTCTCGTCTATCTCACCGTCCGGGAAAAAAAGGGGATGCTCCTGGGCAATGCCGGCGAACTTCCGGAGGAGTGGGGCAATGACCATCCACTGGCCGTGAAGATCATAAATGGTACGATGCCGATGGAAAGCCGGAAGGTGACCTTCGGCGGGAAGAGCATCCTCGAAATCGTCGCACCCTTCCATCTGAACGAAAAGATCGCCGGAATCGTCCGTCTGGGGTTGGAGCGAGGGAACACCGATCAGATCCTCGCTGAGAACCGGCGGAATATGTTTGTCTTTCTTGCCTTCGTCGTCCTGATCGCCCTTTTGTCAATGTGGCTCCTCTACCACAACCAGAACCGGCACCTCGCCGGGATCGTGGAGATGGAGCGGCAGCTCGAAAAAGCGGAGCGGCTCTCGTCCCTCGGTCAGCTGGCCGCCGGGGTGGCGCACGAGATCCGCAATCCCCTCAATGCGATCAGTATGGCGAGCCAAAGGCTGAAACGGGAATTCATTCCGGCCGATCAGGAAAAGATGACGGAATTCGAGATAATGACCGGTGTGATCCGCGACGAGATCCGGCGGCTCAATGGAATCATCGAGGAATTTCTTACCTTCTCGAAGAGCCGGCGACTGGAACTCCACGACTGCACGGTCCAGGAGATCCTTCAGAAGATCGTCAACCTGATCTCCGCGGAGGCCGCGACAAGGGGCGTCACCCTCCGGACCGACTGGGGAAGCGACCCGGTCGTCATCCCGATGGATATGGACAAACTCCAACAGGCCTTCCTCAATTTCATCAAGAACGCAATGGAGTCGATCAGCGAAGAGGGGACGGTGACCATCTCCGTCCGGAAGCCGGTGGATGGACGGGTGAGCATCCGGATCACCGACACCGGGTGCGGAATGACCTCCGAAGAGGTCGATCGGATCTTCAACCCCGAATATACGACAAAGGAGAAGGGGCTGGGGCTCGGGTTGCCTCTCGCCCATGAGATCATCCGCGGCCATGGCGGGGAGATCCGCGTCCTGAGCCTGAAGGAGTCGGGGACGACCTTCGAGGTCCTGCTGCCTGCGGAAAGATACAGCAACGGCAAGGGGGTAAAATCCGAATGAAGAAGCTCAACATTCTGGTTGTGGAAGACGGCCGGTCGCAGCGGGAGATGCTCCGGGATTTCCTCCGGAAGGAAGGCCACGCCGTCGGCGAGGCCGAAAGCGGAGACCGGGCGATTCAGCGGGTCCGGGAGGGTCACTATGACCTGATCCTCCTCGATTATAAGATGCCAGGGATGGACGGAATGCAGGTCCTCCAAGCGGTCAAAGGGATCAATCCGGAAATCGACATCGTGATCATCACGGCCTACGGGACGATCGAAACGGCCGTGGATGCCATGAAAGCCGGGGCATTGGACTACATCACCAAACCTGTGGAATTCGAGGAGCTCCTGCTCCTCGTGGACCGCGTTTCGGAGCGCAGGACGCTGCTGCGGGAGAACGAAATCCTCCGCCGCGAACTCCGGGACAAGGGGGTGACGACGGACCGGATCATCTACCGGAGCGGGAAGATGGGCGCCCTGATCAATATGGCCGGCCGGGTGGCCGCGAGCCGCGCCACGGTCCTTCTCCAGGGGGAAAGCGGGACGGGGAAGGAGCTTCTGGCGAGGCTGATCCACAACCTGAGCCCCCGCTCAGTGCGGCCGATCATCGCCGTGAACTGCGGCGCCCTGCATGAGAATCTTCTGGAAAGCGAGCTCTTCGGACACGAGAAGGGGGCCTTCACCGGGGCGACGGCACGGCGGATCGGCCGGTTCGAGGAGGCGGACGGGGGGACCCTCTTCCTCGACGAGATCGGCGAGCTCTCGCCGCAGGTCCAGGTCAAGCTCCT
>JAHJQP010000239.1 GCA_018819165.1 Pseudomonadota bacterium | reverse complement strand
GATGTCCGGACTCCCCGAGAAATGGATCGCCATGATCAAACGGTCCATGCAGACCCTCGTTCCCCATTTCAACACGCAGCGGATGCTTCTCGAATACTACCACGATCTCTATCTTCCCACGGCGCGGCGGGAGCACGAGCTTTACGCGGAATCCTACCGGATGGCCCGGGAACTGGCTGACTGGAAACGGAAGCTCCCGATGCGCTTCTCCTCGCTGCGACTTATTGACGTCTGTGTCGAGGGAATCCGCGGCGACACGATCGTCGTGGAGAAACCGCTCGACGTCAGCGTCCGGATCGACCCCGGGAAATTTACGCCGGAGGAACTCCTGGTGGAGATGGTCATCGGGAAGAAAGAAGGCGACGGTTTCGCAGGGCAGCCGGAGTGCATCCCCCTCACAATCGCCGACCGGGCGGAAAACGGAATTGTGACCTTTTCCGTCTCCTACACGGTCCGGCAAAACGGCGCCTACGCCTACGGCATCCGGGTCCTCCCCAACCACCCCCACCTCGCCACGAAGCAGGAGACAGGACTGGTGTATTGGGGGTAAGGCCCTACTTGAGAAACCATTACGATCCATATGCCGTTGATGTTTGCCTGAAATTGTTCAGATAGAAGGGCTATAAATTGGGCTATAAATTGGTGGACTGATCGTTTTAGGAAGGGTATAAAAAACAGGGACAGCTGCGGGGGCTGCCCCTGTTTTCTTTTTTCGATCCATCGTAAAGCGGGCAGGAATCTTAGCGGCGAAAAAATGGTACGGCGAGATCCTGACGGGAGGCAATTGGGATGATCACAGATGAGATCAAGAAAAAAATCCGCGCGATCGTGGGACCGGAAAACGTCCTCGATTCCGACCTGGAGCGTTTCAGCTATTCCTACGACTCCTCCTTCTTGCCCCTGCTGCCGGCCAATAAGCCGGAGATCGTCGTCCGGCCGCTGACCACGGAGGAAGTGGCGAAGATTATGGCCGTCGCTTACGAATACGAAATCCCCGTCACGCCGCGGGGCGCCGCAAGCGGCCGCACCGGCGGCAGCGTACCCCTGCAGGGCGGCATCTCGTTGTCCCTCGATAGGATGACGCGGATCGTCGAGCTGGACGAGAAAAACATGATGGTCACGGCCGAGGCGGGGGTGCGCACGATCGATCTCTACAACCACTGCGCCGCCAGGGGGCTCTTCTACCCGCCCGACCCGGCGAGTTGGAAGTTCTCCACCATCGGCGGCAACGTGGCGGAGAACGCGGGCGGCATGCGGGCCGTCAAGTACGGCGTGACGAGCGACTACGTGATGGGCCTCGATGTGGTTCTGGCCGACGGCACGGTTCTCCAGACCGGCGGCAAGGCCATCAAGAACGTTACCGGCTACGACCTTAAGAGCCTCTTCACAGGTTCCGAGGGGACCCTCGGCATCATCACCAAAGCGCTCCTCAGGCTCATTCCCATGCCGAAGCGGCGCGGCACCCTGCAGGTCATGTTTGGCTCTCTCGATGACGGCTGCGCGACGATCCATCAGATGCTGCAGGCGGGTATCGTGCCAGCGGCCGCCGAGATCATGGACCGGTTCTGCCTCGATACCGCGGCCAGGCACAGCAGGATTGACCTCAACCCGGCTGCCGCTTCCTGTCTGATCATCGAAATCGACGGCGAAGACGACGGGGCCCTCGCAACGCAGGCGAAACAGATCGAGGCCGTGGCAAAGAAGTGCGGATCGATCGCATTCCGGGCTGCCGGGTCGGAAGAGGAGTCAGAGGAACTGTGGGCCATCCGGCGGGGTCTGAGTTCCGCGGTGGCCGCCCTCGCGCCCAACCGGCTCGGCGAAGACATCTCGGTCCCGCGCGACGCCTTCCCCGAAGTGGTGCGCCGCATCCGGGCCATCTCCGAGAAATACGGGCTTACCATCGCAGTTTACGGCCATGCCGGCGACGGCAACCTCCATCCGTCAGTGCTCTGCGATCTCGGCAACCCGGAAGAGGCGAAGCGGGTGCACCAGGCGGTCGACGAGATCTTCGCGGCCGCCCTCGCCGTCGGCGGGACGCTTTCCGGCGAGCATGGCATCGGCATCACCAAGCGGCTTTACATCGCCCAGGCCCTGGGCGAAGCCGGCATGAGGACCCTGAAGGCCGTCAAGCAGGCGCTCGACCCGAAGGGCATTTTGAACCCCGGCAAGATCTGGTGAGATGGTCGCGCGCCTTGCCGGAGCCTGCCCCGGCGAAAGCCGGGGGACTTTTTACGAAGCCTCCCAAACTGAAGACTGGAGAGGAAGCGAGACTCATGGATAAGGCCGCGGACAGCGCATTACTGCAGGAGGCGAAAAAGAAGGCCAGCCAGTGCGACCGCTGCGGCGCCTGCCTGCCGGTGTGCCCCCTCTTCGGGGCAAAGGACGTCGAGTTATCGAGCGCACGGGGTAAGAACGCGATTGCCCGGGCCCTGGCCGAAGGCGGCATCGAGTCGACGCCGGACGCGCTCGCCGCGGTCAACTTCTGCCTGCTGTGCCGGGCCTGCGTCGAGAACTGCCCGAGCAAGGTCAGGACCGACGAGGCGATGATCGACCTCCGCCAGTTCCTCGTGGAGAGGACCGGCGTGACGAATGCGAAATACAGGGCCGTGGGCGGTCTCCTCAAGAGCCCCGGCCTGGT
>JAHJQP010000046.1 GCA_018819165.1 Pseudomonadota bacterium | reverse complement strand
CGCCCATGACGCTGGTTTTGATCGTCTTGATCGGATTGACCTGGTAATGGACCGGGGATGCCGGGCAGGCCAGGTTGTAGATCTGATCGACTTCCAGGTAGATCGGGTTGATGATGTCGTGACGGATGCATTCAAAGCGCGGATTTTCAAGGAGATGAAGGATATTGGCCCTGCTTCCGGTAAAGAAGTTATCGAGGCAGAGGATATCATGTCCCTCTGCGAGAAGCCGCTCGCAGAGATGGGATCCGAGAAATCCGGCGCCGCCGGTGATGAGAATCCGTTTCATCCTGTTAATCCCCCCTGGCATGCCGTGAATTCCCGTGGTTGGCTCCATCCCCGGCTCGACGCATCCCCGCGGCCTTGTTTTTCTGGCAATTTTTCTATGACGCTGTTATAAACCACAAAAGGATTTTATCTGTCAATCAATTTATAAATCCGGGCGACTTTTTACATAAGCATTGGCCTTTTCTTTGTATGGGAAAAAACGTTCATCAGCGCCGGGACAAAAAACGGAAAGCATCCATCCGCGAGGCCGGACCTCCCGCAGGAGAACAGCCGGAAACGCGGAAAAGCAGCGGCGGGAAGGAGGGGACGCTTTATGTGGTGGCCACTCCGATCGGGAACCTCGATGATATCACAATCCGGGCGATCCGGGTTCTGAAGGAGGTTCGCCTGATCGCGGCCGAAGATACGCGGCGGACCAGGATTCTCCTCAATGCGTATCAGATCCTCACCCCTCTGACCAGCCTCTATGATCAGAATGAGGCGAGGAAATGCGGACTGCTTCTCGCGAGACTGCAAGGGGGGGAGGATGTGGCCTATGTTTCGGATGCGGGGACCCCGGGGATCTCCGATCCCGGTTATATCCTCGTCAGGGAGGCGATCTTGCGGGGTATCCGGGTGGCGCCCGTTCCCGGGGCTTCGGCCCTGATTGCCGCCCTCAGCGTGTCCGGCCTGCCGATGGACAGTTTTGTTTTTCACGGTTTTTTACCCTCAAAGTCCACCAGGCGAAGACAGCTGCTTACCTCTCTCCTAAAAGAGGAAAGGACCCTCATCTTTTACGAATCACCCCGCCGCCTATTGTCCTCCCTCCACGATATCGAAGAGCTGCTGGGGGGCAGGGAAGTGGTCGTGTCCAGGGAGATGACTAAAATCTATGAGGAATTCCTGAGAGGGCCGGTAAGCGAAGTGATCACCGGACTGGGAGACGGGACGGTCAGGGGGGAGGTGACCCTGATCGTGGCGGGCCGAACCGGGGAGACGCCGGACTGTTCCGATGAGGAACTTCTCCGTCGTCATGAACAGTTGCGGCAGGAAGGGGGGCTGTCCCTGCGGGATATGGCGGACCGGCTCGCGCAGGAAACAGGGGTGTCGCGGAGGAGGATATACCGTCTCCTACTATTCCCTTGAACTGTCGGCGGAGGTGTGATAACTGACACCGGCAAAATGAAAATTTGCGGATGTAAAAGAATTTGGCGGATCAGTCGCCGTTTTCATAAGAGGACAGGGGGAGGAGACCATGGCCGTGCCAGGAAGTTTATCCGGGGAAGACAGGAACAGGGTCATGATGATAGAGGGGCGTGTACTGAAGCCGGAAGACAGGATCCATGACCTCCTGAATGTGCTGGAGGATGCGCCGCGCTTTCAGGCTACCGGCCTTCTGGAAGGGAAGGCCGGTCCCGACAGGATCTATGATCTCGTGGATGTCGTCGAGAGAAGACCGAAGATGGCGCTCGTCGATCCGGGACTGCGTGACGAGATCATGAGAAAGGCTGCGGAGGTTGCGGAAAAGGTCGCCCGCGAGGTCATACCCGGGATTGCCGAACGCGTCATCCGTGAGGAGATCGAAAAACTGAAAAAAGGTGTATGACTGGCTGGGGTGAAGGAGTATGCGCAATGATGTGTAAAGGAATGCGTCTGTTGTTGCTTCTTGCGGTGTTTTTTTTCTTTGACGGTTGCGCCGCGAAGATTCCGCACGCGATCGTTCCCGATTACGGCAAGAGGGGAACGAGGCTCGTTGCGGTTATGCCCGTTCAAAATAGCCCTGCCAATGCTGAAATAGCCAGGCTGTTGCGGAACAAGCTGGTCGAGGAACTCTATTTCAAGGGTTATCCAAAGATTCCGCCGAAAGTGATCGACGAGAAGCTGGCCGGAGTTGCCGCCGGCGGTGGGGGTGAGGTCTCGCCGCGGTTGTTGGGCGAAATGCTGAACGTGGACGCAGTCCTGTACACCACATTGAAAGAAGTTGGAACGGCAGTGATTCTTTTCTATGCGCCGACCACGGTGGATGTGGAATTCGAACTGAGGAGCGCCAGAACGGGAGAGAGCCTCTGGCGTGTGCACTATCGGACAACCCGTCGCAACTACGGTTTCTTCCGGAAACAGTTGGAATTGAAAACCTCTCAGGTTTTTGAGCCGGCCATTCAGGAGGTTGTCAACAAGTCGCTTTCGACTCTGCCGGATGGTCCGGATGCAATCGGTTCCTGAGCCGCCTCTCGAGGGGGGATATCCGTGAACAAGAAGATCCTGTTCCTCTTTCTGGCAACCTTTCTTTTCCATGCCTCCTGTTTCCTTCAACAGGCGGAGGCGAGACGGGTGGTGACACTGGCCATCGGGAAGGGCGAGGCCACGGTGACTCTCCTCACGGGGTCTGCAGAAGTCCTGGAAAAGGGAAAGTGGTTTCCCCTGACGCTCAAAGATGCCCTGGGAGAGGGGGATCAAGTGCGCACCGGGGCGGGAGCGCGACTGGAAATCCTGCTTCCCGACAGCAGCCTGGTCCGTTTTGCCGGGGATTCCGAGTTCCGGGTG
>JAHJQP010000045.1 GCA_018819165.1 Pseudomonadota bacterium | reverse complement strand
CCAAAAGAAGTCTGCTACACAAGCGCATCAGCCTCGAATATTGACTACAATAAAAATTTATTAAAATTTTCCATTCGGGTGTTGGCAGGATCGCCATATCCTTGACTGGCCGGGAACAGAATTGATGACATGAGATTCAAATATTCGTAGTGACATCTTATTGCTGTTTGTCTATAACAGAACGGCATTTCGCTATAGACAAACCAGTTTGTGAATAAACGGCGATAGATAAGATGAAAGCCTTTTAAACCTCAATAACTTCCGATCGAGGAAATAAGGTGGGACTCCCTGATCCCGCTGATCGGTAAGGCGAATCGCTCCCTTGCATATTTTGACGGCGTTCTCTGAGGCGCACTTTGTTCCGCCCGCACCCGTAAATCTATTAGCGTGTCTTGAAAACTGGGAGAGATAATATCAATTCGATCGCCCGGATCCAACGGACCTCACACTGGCCCGGTTGGCCCTGATGATGCCTGAAAACGGTCTTCAGGGTAGGTAAAAAGATTAAGGGCCTTGAAACCGGGGTCCATCTGTGGTAGTTTTCTCCGCCATTTACAAGGAGGATGCCTTCCCGAGAAGCCGGCGGGGGCGTCGAAGACATTTCCGCTTGAGGAGCGTTGCATGGATTACAAGGATAGTTTGAATCTGCCTAAGACTGATTTTCCGATGAAGGCCAATCTGCCCAAACGGGAGCCGGAGATGCTGGCCCGCTGGGATGCGATGCGCATCTACGACAGGATCCGCGAGGTTTCCCAGGGGCGGAAGCCCTACATCCTCCACGACGGCCCCCCCTACGCCAACGGAAGCATCCATCTGGGCACCGCGCTCAACAAGATCATCAAGGACATCCTCATCAAGGCAAAGAACATGACCGGTCGTGACAGCATCTACGTCCCCGGCTGGGACTGCCACGGGCTGCCCATCGAACACCAGGTGGACAAGGAGCTGGGCGAAAAAAAGGCCGGTATGTCACAAGCCGACAAGCGCCGCTTCTGCAGGGTCTATGCCGATAAATTCGTCGAAATCCAGCGCGAACAGTTCAAGCGCCTCGGGGTTTTCGGAGAATGGGAAAATCCCTACCTGACCATGAACTACGCCTATGAGGCAACGACCGTTCAAGAATTCGGGAAACTCTATCTGAACGGGAGCGTCTACAAGGGGAAGAAGCCCGTCTACTGGTGTGCCTGCTGCAAGACCGCCCTGGCAGAGGCCGAAGTCGAGTACCAGGACCACAAGACGCCGTCGATCTACGTGAAATTTGCGCTTATTTCCGATATCACTCAACGCCTGCCGAAGCTGTCCCAGGAGAAGATCTCCGTCGTCATCTGGACAACGACCCCCTGGACGATCCCGGCAAACCTGGCCATCGCCTTCCATGAGGGATTTACGTATGTGGCCGTGAAAGTGAAAGGCGAGGTCATGATCCTGGCGAAGGACCTCCTAAGCTACTGCCTGGACGCCTTTGGTTTGGCTCATGAGCCTTACGAGATCCTGGACGAGTTTCCGGGATCGGTCATGGAGGGTCTCAAGTGCCGCCACCCGTTTATCGACCGGGAGAGCCTCCTGATCGTCGCCCCCTTCGTGACCCTCGATGCCGGGAGCGGCTGCGTCCATATCGCCCCGGGACATGGCCAGGAGGACTACGAGATCGGGATGAAATACGGCCTGGATAATTATGCCCCTGTCGATGACGACGGTCACTTCACCGCCGACGTCAAGGATTTTGCCGGCAGGTTCGTTTTCGATGCCAATGAGGAGATCAACAAGAAACTGAAGGAGGAGGGCGCCCTTCTCGGGGAGATGGAGATGCAGCACACCTATCCCCACTGCTGGCGCTGCAAACAGCCCATCATTTTCCGCTCCACGGAGCAGTGGTTCATCTCCATGGAGAAGAACGACCTCAGAAAGAAGGCGCTCGCCGCTATCGACGCCGTGACCTGGATTCCCGCCTGGGGCCGCGACCGGATCCGCGGGATGATCGAGAACCGCCCCGACTGGTGCATCTCCCGTCAGCGCCTCTGGGGCGTGCCGATCACGATGTTCTACTGCAAGGGCTGCGGGAGCGAGGTGATGACGCAAGAGATCCTCGACCTTGTGGTCCGTCTCGTCCGGGAGTACGGCGCCGATGTCTGGTTCGAGCGGGAGCCGGAGGACCTTCTGCCCGCAGGGACCCGCTGTCCGATATGTGGTGGGCAGACCTTCAAGAAAGAGACGAACATCCTGGACGTCTGGTTCGACTCCGGCGTGAGCCATGCCGCTGTTCTGGAACAGAGAGCCGGCCTCAGTTCCCCGGCGGACATGTACCTCGAGGGGAACGACCAGCATCGGGGCTGGTTCCACTCCTCGCTCCTCGAATCAGTGGGGACGCGGGGACGGGCCCCTTACCGGAACGTCCTGACCCACGGTTTCGTCGTGGACGGAGAAGGAAAAAAGATGTCCAAGTCCGTCGGCAACGTCATCGACTCCCAGACGATCATCGACGAGTACGGCGCCGAGATCCTCCGGCTCTGGGTGGCCGCCGAGGATTACACCGAGGACATTCGGATCTCGGGGGAGATTCTCAAGCGCCTTGTCGAGGCCTACCGGCGAATCAGGAACACCAGCCGGTTCATCCTGGGAAATCTCTATGACTTCAACCCCGAAACCGACACGGTTCCCTACGAGGAGGTGGAAGAGATGGACCGCTGGATCCTCCACCGCCTCCAGGAGGTCATCCGCCGGGTGCGCGAGGCCTACGAGCAGTACCAGTTCCACGTGGTTTACTATAACCTTCACAACTTCTGCACGGTGGACCTCTCCGCGCTCTACCTGGACGTCCTGAAGGATCGTCTCTACACTGCGAAGGCGGCTTCCCGCGCGCGCAGGTCGGCCCAGACCGCGGTGATGGAGATCTTGGAGGCCATGACGCGGCTTCTGGCCCCTATCCTCACCTTCACGGCAGAAGAGGTGTGGCTTGCCCTGCCTGACTACCCCGGCAAGTCCGGAAGCGTCCACCTGACCCAGCTTCCGGAGGTGAACGAGGCGTACCTTCAGCCGGAGCTGGCGGAGAGATGGAAGACGCTCATCGCCGTCAGAGGGGAGGTGGCCAGGGCTATCGAAACGACCAGACAGAACAAGGTCCTGGGCCATTCCCTCGATGCCGCCGTGGCGATCGCCGTGCCGGAGAAGCTCCGGGACCTCCTGGTGACACACCGCGAGGATCTGCGGGCCCTTCTCATAGTCTCCGATGTCCGAATCGTTGATGAGGAGGCGATCGGCGAGGCTTATCGGAGCGCCGATATAGCGGGACTTGTGGTCGGTGTGAGTCGGGCGAAGGGGGAGAAGTGCAATCGCTGCTGGGTCTATAGCGAGACGGTAGGAACAAGCGCCGAGCATCCGGCCCTTTGTGAGCGATGCCTGGGGAATCTTTAGAGGTTCATGCGGCGGCAGGTGGGCAAGTGCCGGCTTTAAGGAAGGATTGGGGAGACGGATTTTGAAGAAGACTGTCTTCTTTCTGGCGATGGCGGCCCTGGTGCTCCTCCTGGATCAGCTGACGAAGGCCTGGATCATCTCGATGCTGCGCATCCATGAATCGTTTGCCGTCATCGAAGGATTCTTCAATATCACCCATGTCAGGAATCCCGGCGCCGCCTTCGGCTTTCTGGCCGGGGCTTCCCCGGCATTCCGGTATGTCTTCTTCCTGGCGGTGACGGTAGCGGCCATTGCCCTCATCCTCCACTATTTGAGGACAACCAGGATCGAGGACCTCTCGCTGGTCTTTTCCCTGGCACTCATCCTTGCCGGCGCCGTGGGCAATCTGATCGACCGCGTCCGTTTCGGAGAGGTGGTCGATTTTCTCGACCTCTACGTCGGCGCCCACCACTGGCCGGCCTTCAACGTGGCCGACGCGGCGATCACGACCGGCGCGGCGATCCTGATGGCAATCCTCCTCCGGAGAAGAAAAGAACGGCCTGAAGGGAAACGATAGGGAACCGACAAGCAAGAACCGGTAAATGCATCGGACAGGGTTGGACGTTGCGAGCAGGCGGCATGAACAGTCCTCTTGTTCGTCCGTTTTGCACGGGATTTTCCACCGGCCACGGCCTTCTTCAATGCGCTTTACAGCGCCGTTTCGGCCTTCAACAACTGCGGCTATTCCCTTTTTTCAGATTGCCTGACGGCATACCGGGGGACTGGATCGTCAATCTGACCGTCACGGGGCTCATCGTCCTCGGCGGGATCGGTTTCATTGTCCAGCATGAAGTCATCGCGTGGTACAGGGGGCTTCAGAAGAGACTCTCTCTGCACACGAAGCTCGTGCTCTTGACCACTGAATGTCTTCAACCGTCAGATCCCGCGGGAGATCCTCGTGGTGATCGGCAAGGAAAAAGATATACAACTGATCAAATAAACACAGTCCGCACTGATGCATGCATTCTGCGGGAGCATCAGATATCCCTATCTAAAGGCATTTCCCCGCCGGAAATTCATCCGCTCTG
>JAHJQP010000044.1 GCA_018819165.1 Pseudomonadota bacterium | reverse complement strand
GGCGATCTTGATGTTCAATTTTACAGACACGCTTTTAATAATCTCCTCGATCGTAATCTGTTTCTTATCCTCCTGGCGAAGGAGTTTCTTCAGGACAGCCTTGACAAGATCAAGGTCGATCTGGCGGTTGGTCAGTGACGAATAGGCGGCGATCCGGACCAGGTAGCCCTCCAACTCCCGGATGTTGGAGTCCGACAGGGAGGCAAGATAGTGGCAAACGTTGTCCGGTATGACGATATGGCTCTCCTGGGCCTTTTTCTGGATGATGGCGATCTTGGTTTCGATCTCCGGAGGCTGGATATCCGCAATCAGCCCCCACTCGAAACGTGATCTGAGTCTCCCCTCTAAATTTGGGATATCCTTCGGGAATTTGTCGCTCGTCACGACGATCTGTTTTCCGGAATCATGAAGAGTGTTAAAGGTGTGAAAAAATTCCTCCTGGGTCCTCTCCTTTCCGGCGATGAACTGGATGTCATCGATGAGCAGACAGTCAATATTTCTGAATTTTTCCCTGAATTTCTGCATCTTGTCATAGCGGATGGAATTGATCAGTTCATTCATGAAGACCTCTGCCGAGACATAGACGACATTCATGTCCGTAAAAAGGATCAAGGTCTTGAGACCAATGGCATTGAGCAAATGGGTCTTTCCCAGACCCACGCCGCCATAGATGAATAGTGGATTGTAATTCTTTGCCGGCTGTTCGGCGACCGCGACGGAGGCGGCATGGGCGAACTGATTGCACGTACCCACAACGAATCGCTCGAAGCTGTAGTTCAGGTTCAGTGTAGAATGCACCTTTGCCCGGGCGGGCTTCCGAGGTGTACTTTTCTCGTTGGTCCGGGCGCCCCCGGAAGATTCAGCAGCCGGCTCCTGGCGATTCTCCTGTTCGACCAGGAATTCTATCTGAAAGGGAACACCTGTCGTCGATTTCATCGCTTCCTTGATGACGGTAAGATAATTCTCGACCAGCCAGTCGCGGAAGAAACGATTGGGCACGGCCAGCCGGACCTGATTCCCCTCCAGGAACGTGATGCGGATCGGGCGTATCCAGGTTTCGAAGTTCTGCTGGTTCACCTTTTCCTTAATGATATTGATAGTATTATTCCAGAGAATATCCAATTTTCACAACCTTATGCACAATTTTATCCACACCTGTTGATAATGTTCGTAAACTTTACGGGCCGTTCCTGTCTCTAAGCAACAGAACCAGACGGTTCAGCTCCTCCTCGTTCGCGAAGCGGATCTCGATCGATCCTGACCTTTTACCCGCGCGGATCTGAACGGGTGCGAGCAACAGGGAGGAGAGCTCCCGCTCCAGTTCTGTCAGCAAAGGGTCCTTCCGGCTGGATTTCTTCCGGGCGGGCGCCTTTTTCAGAGATTGGATCAGGCGCTCCGTATCCCGAACGTTGAGACCCTTTTTCTCAATGACCTTCAAAGCGCCGATCTGTTCGCCGGGCAGGTCCAGGGCAAGCAGCGCCCGGGCGTGTCCGGCCGTAATCGTTTTTCCGATCAGGGCCTTTTTAACCGCCTCGGGAAGCTTCAGCAGACGGATCGTATTGGCGACGGTGGAGCGATCCTTCCCGACGCGGGCAGAGATATCCTCCTGAGAAAGAAAGAAACGGGTTATCAGGGTCTGATAGGCGTTGGCCTCTTCGATGGGATTCAACGCCTCGCGCTGGATATTTTCAATCAGCGAGAGTTCCGCCACTTCCCGGTCTTCCGCGCTGCGGATGACGACGGGGATTTCCTTCAGGCCGGCCGCCTGCGCCGCCCGCCACCTCCTCTCTCCGGCGATGATCTCATAGCCGTTCTCCGCTTTTCTGACGATAATCGGCTGGATGATGCCGCTCTTCTTCACAGAGGCGACAAGCTGTTTCTGGTCCTCATCGTTGAAGGCCCTCCGGGCCTGAAACCGGTTCGGGGAGAGCTCCTCGATCCCGCATAGGATAAACGCGGGCTTATCACCGATATTATTGAGGAGATCGGGGAACAGCGCCCCCAGCCCCCGGCCGAGCGATTGCTTTGGCGGCATCATATCCTTCCGTTGCTTATGATCTCTTTGGCCAGTTCCATATAAGAGACAGCGCCACGCGATTTGATATCATAGAGAATGATAGGAAGTCCATGACTTGGACTTTCCGACAGCCGCACATTCCGCGGGATGACCGTCTGGAAGACCCGGTCCCCGAAAAGGCCGCGCACTTCCTCGCTGACCCTGCGAGACAGCAGGTTACGTGAATCGTACATTGTCAGGAGGATTCCCCCCAGGGTCAGGGTGGGATTCAGCCTGGCCTTTATGAGCCTCATTGTGTTGAGAAGGTGTCCCAATCCCTCCATCGCGAAATATTCGCACTGCAGCGGCACGATCAGGAAATCCGAGGCGACCAGGGCGTTGACCGTGAGAAACCCGAGAGACGGCGGACAGTCTATGATGATGTAATCATAGGCCGTCTCCAGATTCCGGAGCAGATTTCTGAGCCTTTTTTCCCGGTCTTCGAGGGAGATGAATTCTACCTCGATCCCGACCAGATCCTGGTTAGCGGGGACCAGATCCAGATGGGGAATCTGGGTCCCGACAGTGACCTCCCGAAGGGGGATCTGGTCGATCAGGCTGTGGTAGAGATTCTTTTCCCGGATAGCCTCTCCATCGATTCCCATACCGTTGGTGGCGTTTCCCTGGGAATCACAGTCGATAAGCAGGGTCCTCCTCTCCGCCGCCGCCAGAGATGCCGAGAGGTTGATGGCCGTTGTGGTTTTGCCCACCCCCCCTTTTTGATTGGCCATACATATGATTTTACGCATCATTTAACAGAACTTTTTTCAGCAAGATGGTGATTCCGGACCCGGAATAGAAGGTAGCACAAAACAACCTTTTTTAAAAGTTTTTTTAAAGAATTTTTAAAGAATATTTCAACGGGAAACGCGCCGATAAATAATTATTTTTCTTGATAAATTTATTCCAGGCAAAGAGACGTCACGGCTGGCGGCGTAGGTCATGCCGGCGGCAGTTAGAACTCTTTCCGCCGCCTCCAGCTCTTCGCGGGGATCGGGGCCCTTCATCGCGATGAGAAGGCCCCCCGGGGCGAGGAAAAAGGAGGCCATCCGGACCAGCTCCGGAAGCTTGAAGGCGGCCCGCGAGAGAACCGTATCGAAGCGGCCGGCGCAGGCTTTTTCGCCGATCAGG
>JAHJQP010000238.1 GCA_018819165.1 Pseudomonadota bacterium | reverse complement strand
CCGCAGGTCTGATCATGTGGACCGAGATCAATGAACTTCAGGGTTTCATCAGGACAGTCCGTGCAATCGTGACATCCGACGATTTCGTCCGTGCAAGTTCCGGTGCTGCCTGAGGCTATCCCAGCTTCGCGAGGAGGGCCAGGGAGACCTCCTTCACGCCGGGGGCGCCGTCCACCTCGAGGACCTTGACGCGCGCCTTGAAGTCGTTCACGGCTGCAAGGGTCCCCGACTTCTCGTCGTAGTAGATGCCGTGGCGCTTGTCGATCGCCGCTTCGTCCTGGTCGTCGGCTCGGGCGGTCAGTTTGTCGCAGCCGCAGACCCGGCAGACCAGCTTCCCGTCCTTTTCGGCGGGTTTGATCGCATCGATGAAGATGTTGTTCGGGTGGTTGTTGTCCGTGGCGCAAAGCCGGCGGCCCATGATCCTTTTTTTGGCGATCTCCCGGTCGAGAACGATCTCGATGACGTAATCCAGCTTCATCCCGGCTTCGTGGAGGGCCTTCCAAAGGGCCTCCGCCTGGACTAAGTTCCGGGGAAAACCGTCGAGGAGCCAGCCGCTTTTGCAGTCCACCTGGCGGAGGCGATTGAGGATCATCGGTACGGTGATCCCATCGGGAACGAGTTCGCCTCTGTCTATAAATTCCTTCGCCTTATTGCCAAGTTCCGTTCCTTTGTTAATGTTTTCTCTGAAGATCACTCCCGTCTCGATGTGGGGGACGCCGTACCTCTTCTGAACCACCGCGCCCTGGGTTCCCTTGCCGCTTCCGTTCGGTCCGAAGATCAGAATATTCATATTCACGAACTCCTTAATATTTTGCATGGCCGACGGCCATGACCGGTCAGTGTCCTCAGGAGGGGCCGCAAGTGGTGGCGGCGCAGCTCCCGCAACCGGCGCCGCCGTCAGAGGTGTTCCCGATCTTCCCGGCAAAGGCGGACATCATCCGTTGCGTTCGGGTCGACTCGCACTCCGGACAGGTGACGGTCATCTTTTCGTCGCGGCTCCGGAAGAGGACCTCGAAGAGGTGTTTGCACTTCCGGCATCTATACTCGTATATCGGCATGGATTCATTCCTTGCAGCCAGGGTGGACGCCTCAGTCCGTTTAGGGGAAACGTCCGCACCTAATCTTGATTGGTGGTAGATTAGTCAATACCTTCTAAAAAGTCAAGGACGATCAAGCGATCGGAGAGTGACCTGGTGAAAGAAGGTTGATCTCCAGGGCAGCGCGCAAGGGAGAATTTGGACCACATTTTCCTTGACAGGGGCGACGGGCCGTGAGAGTGAAAATTCGTTTTCGGGGCGGAACTCTTCCGTACGGGGCATGGCCGACGGACATTTTTACCAAAGGGTGCTTTCTATGGCAATCGCGAAGAAGATCAACGGTTTTATCTCCCAGGCTTCTTTCATCCGGAAGATGTTTGAGGAGGGAGGCCGTCTGAAGGAGCGCTACGGGGCGGAAAACGTCTTCGATTTCAGCCTCGGCAATCCCAATGTCGAGCCTCCGCGGGAATTCGTGGAACGATTGCGCCAGCTTGCTTACGCCGAGATCCCCGGGATGCACATGTACATGCCGAACGCCGGATATCCGGAGACACGGGCAGCTGTTGCGGCGGCGGTTAGTTCTTCGCGGGGTGTGCCGCTCACGGCCGATCAGATAGTGATGACCTGCGGCGCCGGAGGGGCGCTCAATGTGATCTTGAAGACGCTGCTCGATCCCGGCGAAGAGGTGATCCTCCCGGCGCCCTTCTTCGTGGAGTACCGCTTCTACGTGGACAATGCCGGCGGTGCGGCGGTGATCGTCCCGACGCGGGAGGATTTTTCCCTCGATCTCGACGCGATCAGCGCGGCCATCACGAAGAGGACAAAGGCGGTCCTGATCAACTCTCCGAATAATCCCACCGGCAAGGTGTATGACGAAACAGGCATCAGGGGGTTGGCGGCGCTCCTTGCTGAGCAGGGGAGTGCTTTGAAGCGGGAGATCTACCTCATCTCCGACGAACCTTACAGCGAGATCGTCTATGACGGGGTGACGGTGCCGAGCGTGCTTGCCACCTATCCCCACAGCCTCATCGCCTCTTCCTATTCCAAGAGTCTTTCCCTTCCCGGCGAGAGGATCGGTTATATCGCGGTGAATCCGGCCATCGCCGGCCTCGAAGAGGTCATGGTAGGCCTCACTCTCTGCAACCGTATCCTCGGTTTCGTGAACGCCCCCGCTCTGATGCAGCGGGCCATCACCGGCCTCCAGGGGGTGCGGGTGGATGTGGAGACCTACCGGAAAAAGCGGGACCTCCTCTGCGACGGCCTCACCTCTGTGGGTTACCGGGTGGAAAAGCCGGGGGGGGCCTTCTACCTCTTTCCCCGTACGCCCATTCCCGACGATGTCCGCTTCGCCCACGCCCTCCAGGAGCGGCGAATCCTCACCGTCCCCGGGAGCGGTTTCTGCGGGCCGGGTCATATCCGGATCGCCTACTGCGTGGACGAGGCGACGATCCTCGGGGCCATCGATGGTTTCGGGGAGGTCATGAAGGAATTCCGCTAAAGAGGGGAAGGCCGCCGGGACTTGATCATTCCCCTCCTCCCCTTCGCAAGAGGGAGGAGAGGTCACTAATTCAGTAGGTAATCTCGAAGTCGGTGAACCCGGCGCCGGGCGCTTCTTCCTCGAATTCAAGATGGTCCACGCGGGCGGGAGGTGTTCCTGTCCGGCACCAGTCCAGCATCTTCTTGGCTGCATCCTTTTCCCCTTCGAAAACTGCCTCGACACGGCCGTCCGGGAGATTGCGGACCCAGCCGCTCAACCCCAGCGAGCGGGCGGTCTTCCAGGTGTTCGCCCGGAAGAAGACCCCCTGGACACGGCCGGAGATTTGGACGCGAAACCTTTTTTTCAATTCTCGTCTCCCCCGGTCAACGCGAAAAAACCCTCCTCATCGAGGATGGCGATACCGCTTCGTCCCGCCTTCTCCAGCTTGGATCCGGCCGCTTCCCCCGCAACGACGTAATGGGTTGTTTTCGTGACGGAGTTGTCGACTTTTCCGCCGAGGGATTGCACAAGGGCCTTGGCTTCGCTCCGGCCCATCCGACCCAGCGTTCCCGTAAATACGAAGGATTTGCCGGCAAGGGGCGCGGCTTTCGGCCGGACTGTCTCCTGAGGGACCACCCCGGCGCGACAGAGCTTATCCAAAACGTGGAGATTTACGGGTTCCCGGAAGAAGCCGGCGATGCTTGCAGCGACCTCGGGGCCGATGTCCCGGATGGTTTGCAGCTCTTCAAACGTGGCGGCTGCCAGGGCATCGAGGGTGACGTGGGTGTCGGCGAGGCGTTTCGCCGTCTGTTCTCCGACATGCCGGATGCCCAGGGCGAAGATCAGGCGGTCGAGAGGAGGTTTTTTTGCCCGGCCGATTGCGGCAAGGAGATTCGACGCCGACTTGTCTGCAGTCCGCTCCAGGCCGAGGAGTTTTTCCTTTGTGAGGAAGAAGATGTCGGCCGGATCGCCGATCAGACCGCCCGCAACGAGCTGAGCAACCATTTTTTCCCCCAGTCCCTCGATATCCAGCGCCCCCCGGGAGACGAAATGGGCGATATGCTCGCGGATCTGAGCCGGACAGGCTATTCCGATGCAGCGATGGGCCGCTTCGCCCTTGCTCCTCACCACGCGTGAGTTGCACTCCGGGCAGGTCTCCGGCATGACGAAGGGCCTCTCCGCCCCGGTTCTCAAGGTTTTGACGACCTCTACCACTTCGGGAATGACGTCTCCGGCCCGTTGGATCACCACAGTATCGCCGGTCCGGATATCCTTGCGGTCGATCTCGTCCTGATTATGAAGGGTCGCCCGGCTGACCATAACGCCGCCGATGCGGACAGGCCTCATAATCGCAACCGGCGTGAGAACGCCCGTCCTTCCCACCTGGACGATAATGTCTTCGATAACCGTTTGCCCCTGGATCGCCGCGAATTTGCAAGCCACCGCCCAGCGGGGGCTGCGGGACACGGCGCCCAGCCGCTCCTGGAGGGCGAGTTCATCCACTTTGATCACGATTCCGTCGATATCATACGGGAGCTGCTCCCGAAGCCCGCCGATGCGGTGGTAATGTTGAATGCATTCTTCGATATCCACCGCCGGCCGGATCAGGGGATTGACACGGAAGCCCCAGGCTGCAAGAGTCCGGAGAACCTCAGCGTGCGTCCGGAAGAAAGCCCCTTCCGCCGTGCCGATCGCGTAGCAGAACATGGTGAGCGGCCGTCTCGCCGTGATCCGCGAGTCTAACTGGCGCAGTGATCCCGCCGCTGCGTTTCGGGGATTGGCGAAGGGGGGCGCCTCCTCTTCAGCTCGGCGACGGTTCAGGTTGCGGAAGGCCTTCCGTTCCATGCAGACTTCACCCCGGACCTCGATCCGCTCCGGAACGGAGGGCGTCTTGGTTTCTGCCGTGGGTGCGGCATTTTCCGGACGGGGTATGATGAGGGGGATCGTGGGGATCGTCCTGAGGTTCAGTGTGATGTCTTCCCCGATGTGCCCGTCACCCCGGGTCAAGCCCACCGTCAGAGCGCCCCTTTCGTAAAGAAGGTTCACGGCGAGGCCGTCTAATTTCGGTTCGACGATATAGCTGATCGTCTTTTCGTCTTCCAGAAACCGCCGGCACCGCCGGTCGAATTCCCGAATCTCCTCATCGGAGAAGGCGTTGGCCAGGCTGAGCATGGGGGTGAGGTGGGCGACAGCGCCGAATTTTTCCAAGGGGGGCGCCCCGACGCGCTGCGTGGGGGAGTCCGGAGTGGCAAGATCCGGGTATTCTGTCTCCAGGTCGATCAGTTTCCGGAGAAGTTGGTCATAGTCGGCGTCCGTGATCTCGGGGGCGTCTAACTGGTAGTAACGCCGGTTGTGGTAGAGGATGGCTTCCTTGAGGGTCTCCATCCTGCTGAGCGCTTCATCGCGATTCATTTCACCAGCCGCAGTTCGGGCTTTCCCTTCGGTGTCTTTTCCGGTCCGTTCTCGCGTCGCCGTTTAAGCTGTTCGTTGAAGATGTGGTTTTTGGCCCGGACCGCATTGATGATGAAAAAGATGATTACCGCCTTTTCCCATTCCTTCGACGGTTCGAAATGTTCCATCCGATTCTTGTATTTCTCCCAGAGGGAAGAGAGGGATGCCTCGTCGAGACCAAGTATTCTTTCTGCAAGTCTGTCCAGCGCGGGTTCGAGCATCGTTATCACTCCTGCCTATGTTTTTTTCTTAACATCCTAACTGCACCCGTGCGGAAAGTCAAATTGAAACCAGGTCCGGCAGCGCGCGATCCCCGAAATAATCCTTGTCTTTTTGAAACATATCGCTATAATCGGCCCGTAACTGCACAGAGGCAAACCGGTCTTATAAACTGGCTCTCGATAGGAACGGTTTCCGGCTGGCGTTGATTCATGGTTTCGGGACGCCCGCTCGGACTGAAGAATAAATAATGAATATATTCAGTTTATTGGACTGTCTAATCTTCTGACATTCCCGCGGGCCGGTCAAAAGGGTGCAGGAGGGCGTTCTCCATTTCAACCCCGGTTCGGCCGCCTGCGACCGCTTTTCCCCGTTCAATTCGGTCGGCATCCTCGGGATCGGAAAGACGATCAGCGGAGAAATCATCGAATTGCGGGAAGACTGATTATATAAGGGCTTGAGGAATGGACATGATTTTTGCGCCTTGGCGCATGGCCTATATCCGGGGGGAGAAGCCCGCGGGCTGCGTCCTCTGCCGGGATTCCCTCCGGGAGGAAGAGTTGGTCGTCTGCGAGGGGAAGAATTGTTTCGTCATGGTGAACCGCTATCCGTACACGAGCGGCCACCTCATGATCGTTCCCTTCCGTCACCTGAGGAACCTTGCCGAACTCCTTCCCGAGGAGAGGCAGGAACTCTTTGCCTATATGGACCTCTCCGCACGGGTCTTAACGGAGGCCATGAAGCCGGAGGGGTTCAACATCGGCATGAACCTGGGCAAGGCGGCGGGAGCCGGGATCGACGATCATCTGCACGTCCACGTCGTTCCCCGGTGGGGCGGCGATACGAATTTCATGCGCGTCATCGGCAAGGTCAGCGTGATCCCCGAGGATGTGACCGGCACCTGTGAACAGCTCAGGCCCTTTTTTGAGAAACTTCATCGGGAGGTCTGTGGATGAGAGTTGTCTATACCGTTGTCTTGGCGATCGTCGTGATGTTCATCATTACATTTTCGCTGGAAAATACACTTCCTATCCAGCTCCGATATTATGATTTCTTCGAAAGATCGCTCCCTACTTACATGTTGATCTTCGTCGCCTTTCTGGCCGGGGTTATCTTCACGGGTTTCATGGGAATCGTAGAGCGGTTCCGCCTGACCCGGACAATTAACCGTCTGAACAAGGCCATCCGGGATCTCCGCCGCGAGATGAAGGCGAACGATAATCCCCCCTATGATGAAGAGGCCGGCAAGGTTTCCCCGCCGTTCGAAGAATAGTTGTAAAAAGTTGGACAAAGGGTTTTGCATATGTTAAAAAACCCTCCTTCATTTTGGAAGTTTAAGATAAATTTCGGCGGGAGCGAACAGGTATCAGTATGCGGCCGCCCCTCGATGATGACCTATGAGATAGCGGAGATCAAGGCCACCTTTCGCCGGACCATGATAAAGCCTTTATAAAGCCTTTCCGCCTGCCGGGGCGTTAAGAAATCAGGAACCGGCCCGGAGTGCTGCCGGTTGGAGGAGAAGAAGCCATTGAATGCTTACGTTCCCAAACAGATATTTTTTACCAAGGGGGTGGGGATCCACAAGGAGGAGCTTCACTCGTTCGAACTGGCACTCCGTGACGCCGGAATTGAAAAATGCAATCTTGTACAGGTTTCAAGCATCCTGCCTCCCGGGTGTCAGGTGATCTCCCGCACCCGAGGCCTCAAGGAGCTCAAGGCGGGCGCCATTACCTATTGCGTACTCAGCCGCTGTTGCAGCAATGAACCGAGACGGCTGCTGGCGGCCTCGGTCGGCTGCGCCATCCCCTCCGACAAGCGAACTTACGGCTATATCAGCGAGCACCACTCCTTCGGCCAGACCCAGCGTCAGGCGGGGGATTATGCGGAAGACCTGGCTGCAGCCATGCTGGCCTCCACTCTCGGCATCGACTTCGATATTGATGAGAGCTGGGATGAGAAAAAGGAGATCTTCAAGATCAGCGGAAAGATCGTCAGCACCAGGAACATCACGCAATCCAGCATCGTTCAGTCGCACGGTTACACGACCGTCATCGCTGCCGCCGTCTTCGTCTTCTGATTTCCGCCGCTGATCCGCGTTCGTGCAGGGACCCCCGGAAAGCCGAAGGCCGATTTCCGGGGGCGCCGCCCCTAAGAGTGGATTCTTTCTCTTTCCCCTATCCGGAAGAGGGGCAGTGTACGTTTGAAGTATTCTGATTGAAAATGCATTATCAGCTTTTCCCTTGATCCTCTCCGGCCGGGAGAGGGGGCATCCGGCATTCTCCGGGGCATTTTTTAGGGGGAGGGATGGTCCCGAACGCGCTGCAAACGTCTTATGGATACGTCATTTTACCGTTTCTTGGGTTTATCGTCCTTCTCGGCCTCGCCCTGATCTCGCTCCTCCTGGGCGGGAGGAAGCGGACGAATATCCTGTTTGCTACAATCTGCCTCCTCGGAGCCCTT
>JAHJQP010000237.1 GCA_018819165.1 Pseudomonadota bacterium | reverse complement strand
CCGGGGCTCCTCCGGGAGAAGGTCGTGGCGCTTCTCCGCGGTCTTCCGAAGGAGTACCGCAAGAGGCTTCAACCGCTCAACCAGACCTGCGACGTCATCCTGCGGGAGATGAAGCAGGAGGGGCCTCTTCCGACCGCCCTCGGCCGCTTCATCTTCACGAGATACGGGATCGACATCCCCGCGAACCTCTGGCCGGTGGAGGAACTGGAAGAGCATCTCAAACTTCGCTATGCCGTTGTGGACGGAAAGGATCGGGAACTGGCCGCAGGGCGTGACATCAGTGTCCTTCGGCAGGAATTCGTCGGAGAACAGGAATCGCAGGCCTTTGCCAAAGTACGGCTGACCTGGGAAAAGTCGGGCCTGACCGCTTGGGACTTTGGCGACCTGCCGGAACGGATCACCCTGGCCGCAGGCAGCCATCATGCTCCCCTCGCCTTCCCCGCTCTGGCCGTTTCGGAGACGGGGATCGGCATCCGGCTCTTCCAGTCCGAATCGGAAGCCCGAAGCTCCCACTGTCAGGGAGTGAAAGCGCTTCTGACGATCCACTTCCCCGATGAGATGAAACACCTGCGCAAGGGGATTACCCCGACGGGCGATCTCAAACTCTGGGCAGCGGCCTTCGGAGGAGTGAAGCCGCTGGAAAACGCTTTACTGGGAAAAGTGTCTCACGACCTTTTTGCTGCGGACGTCCGGTCCCGGGAGGCATTTGACACCCACGCCGAAAAGGTCCGCCTGCAGATCCTTCCCCGTGGTCAGGAGGTAGTCCGACTGGCCGGCCCGCCGCTGAAGGCGCTGTATGAGGCGGCGGAGCAACTCCGCACCCTGGAGGCCGCCAATCGCGGGAATAGGCCGGTTCTCTCTTTCCTGGCTGAACTTAGGCAAGATCTCTCCCGGCTCCTCCCCGCCGATTTTCTTGTCCGCTATGACGAGGATCGCCTGAACCACATCGTCCGGTATCTGCGAGCCCTTGCCATACGCGCGGTGAGGGGGACCGTCCACTTGGAGAAGGCCCTCGAACGGGGGAAGGAGATCCATGAGCTTACCCGTTGGCAAGACGAGACGCTCCGGAGTCTCCCCCCTTATGCCACAGAGGAAAAGCTCCGGATGCTGGAAGAATTCGTCTGGCTGATCGAGGAATACAAGGTTTCGATCTTCGCCCAAGAGATCAAGACGGCCATTCCCATCTCGCGCAAACGGATTGAAGCCAGGATGGGTGAGATAGAAAGGATGCTGCGATGAAGGCCAATCATCTTGAAAAACCGTCGATTATTTATTGTAGTCGAGAATCTCTGCTGATGCGCTTGTGTAGCAGCTTTCTTTCTGTAATGCGCAGGAGTAATCAAAGAAAAAATGAAATGGGCCTGTTATTGGTGCCGCCCACCTTATCAACAATCATCAGGTGGATAATGAGCTGTGGATTGCCAGTTGAACGGTAGTCTCAAAATCCTAAATCACGCATCATCTGCTTTTCCCTGTTCGGGATGTGTGAACACATGGCATCCAACCATTCCATGGCACGGAAGACCTTGGTTGTCTTGCCATCTTTAGATGCATGGTTCGACCTCACTGATAAGATCCTCAGTTTCGGTTTTTTTACATCCGGAAACGTTCTATCAACCCATCTTTTTCCCGTTCTAAGGCCATCTAATCGCGAAAAAGTTCATCTTCGATTTCTTTTTGATGTTCTTCATCGCGTTGACGTTCAAACTCTTCAACCTCATCATTGTACAAGAAATTACGATCATCAGGATACTCGATTATATTCGTCATCCTCCTCCGTCCAGTGATCATGATAGTCATCTAATTTTCCTCTTCTTCCCATTGTAACCTCCTTTTACAATCCCTTCTTAAATCAGGTCGGTTCGGTCGAAATGAACCCAAACTACGGATCACGAGAAGCCTGCGAGAAAGTCGCAATCCCTTCTTAAATTCTCCTGAGTAATCCCCCGGCTCTGCCGGGGGACTCATAGAGTTTGACAATTCCGGGAATATAAGAAAGCCTCCCGGCTGTGAACCGCTCAAAGTTTACAGGACGGGAGGCAATTTGTGGAAGGTGTACAGAGTTT
>JAHJQP010000236.1 GCA_018819165.1 Pseudomonadota bacterium | reverse complement strand
CCGGACCTGCCTGCGCTTTTACGAGATCAGCAGCGCGGTCATGTCCATGACGTTGGTCCCCGTGGGACCGATCATGATGAGATCCCCCGTCTGCTCCAGGAAATGATAGGAATCGTTCCGGGTGAAGTAGTCGTCGATCCGGAGGCCGAGCGCCTGCGCCTTTGCCCAGCTCGCATGGTCCACGATCGCCCCGGCGGCGTCCGAATGTCCGTCGATCCCGTCCGTCCCGGCGCTGAGGAAGACGAAACGCGGGTTATCTCTAAATTCACCGAGGGCAGCGAGCGCCATCTCCTGATTCCGGCCGCCCATGCCGTCCCCCCGGAGGGTCACCGTCGTCTCTCCGCCGAAGAGCAGGCAGATCGGCGGGGCGAAGGGCTGTCCCGTCGTCGCGATCTCCTCGCCGATGGCGATGATCGCCTTGGCAACCTCCCGCGCCTCGCCCCGGAGGCGGGAACTCATGATTCGGGCCGGGATTCCCAGCGCCTCGGCCCTCTCCTTCGCCTTCAGAAGGAGCTTGAGGTTGCTCCCCATGAGGAAGTGTTCGATGAGCGGGCTCGGCCCCTTCGGCGTCTCCTCCATCTCCCCGTCGAGACCCTTCTGAACGACCGACCGAACGCTCCCCGGCGCCTGCTCCCAGAGGCCGTACTTTTTCAAAATGGCATGGGTGTCCGCAAAACTTGAACGGTCGAAGAAGAGCGGGGCGGAGCCGATGGCCTCCAGGACGTCGCCGATGACGTCGGAGATGACGAGGACGATCCCCCGCGCCCGGGAGAGCCGCCCCAGCCTCCCCCCCTTCACGAGGGAGAGGTGCTTCCGGACAATGTTGAATTCCTCGATGGGGACGCCGTTGGCGAGGAGACCCTTCACCAGACCCTGCATCTCGGCAAGGGTAATCGGCTGCGCCGGCTTCTCGATGAGTGCCGAGCTCCCCCCGGATAGGAGATAGATGAAAAAATCATCCGGGGAGAGCGCCGACAATTTCTGCATGAGGATTTCCGCCGCCTGGATGCTTTTCTCCGTCAGGACGGGGTGCGAGCTTTCAAAGACTGCGATCCCGTCGAGTGTGGCATCGTAGTTGGACACGACGAGGCCGTCCGTCACCTGGCCGCCCAGAACGGCCTTGACGGCCCGCGCCATCTCGATCGAGGCCTTCCCGCTCCCGAAGACGTGGACGCCCCGGTAGTCGCCAAGGCAATAGTTTTTCCCCTCGATCGTGAGGACGTCCCCCACGCAGCGCAGGGCGTTCCGGATCAGATTCCCCGGCAGGATCGAACTCAGGGCGTCCTTGAATACGGTCATGATCTTTTCTCTGTTCGTCATCTCTCCTCCTCATCTTCCGCTGAGTGTCGCGGGCAGTATAATATCACTCATCCAAAAAGGAAAGCGCTTCCGTCAGCCTTATCCCCCCTTGACGGCGCGGGCCGCGCCATGTATGATTGCCGACATATCGGTTGAAACCGCAACCCAGGCCTACCGAACCCTCCCAAGGAGCGCGTCATTGAAGATAGCGGTTTTTGAAACAGGAGTCAGCCATGGATTACATCAAGATCAGATTCGTGGACAGTCAGGAGGGCGTTGAGCCCGAATTCCGCAAGACCTTGGAAGACATGCTGCGCGCAGTCAACCCGCGATTCACGCTCTCCCGGCACCGGTGGCGGCCTCATATCGACATCTATGAGACCGCAGAAGAGATCGTCATACTGGCCGAGATCGCCGGCATCCGGCGGGAGGAGATCAACTTGGAGATCGGCTCCCACACCGTCAAGATCGCCGGCATCCGGGAAGGCGGTCCACGCGGGGAAGACGCCAGCTACCGCCTCGCCGAAATCCCCTGCGGCTACTTCGAACGGAGCCTCGCGCTGCCGGCCCTGATCGACACGGAGTCGGCAGTGGCGGTCTATCGGGACGGTCTGTTGGAAATTCGACTGACCAAACGCCCTGTCGACCTCATTCACAAGATCAACATCCAAAGTGGTTAATCCCTGGAGGTTCCCATGGCAGAACAGGCACCGCATGAAGAATTGAAAGTCGTCCGGATCCCGGAGGTCCTCCCCTTGCTGCCGATCGAGACCGCCTTCGTCTTTCCGAAAATGATCTTCCCGCTGGAGGTTTCCGGCAAGCCGTCGCTCACCCTCATCGATGAGGCGATGGCCGGCGACCGCCTGATCGGCATCGTCATGCACAAGCATAAAAACGAGGCGGTAGAGGAACAGCATCGGAAGGAGGACTATTACAGCATCGGCACCAGTGTCGCAATCCTCCGGATGGCCAAGACGGCCGACAACAAGGCCCAGCTTCTCCTCCAGGGGATCGGCCGTTTTCGCATCATCGAAATCCTGAAAGGGAAGCCCTACCTCCAGGCCCGCGTGGAAAACATAGAGGATCAGGAGGTCAAGGATATCGAGATCGAGGCGTTGATGGCAAATCTTGTCGGTCTCTTCGACCGTATCGTCAAGCTCTCCCCCTTCCTCCCCCAGGATTTCGGGGCCATGGCCAAAACGATCACCGATCCCGGCATCCTGGCCGACCTTATTGCCTCCGTGATCAACGCGGCGATCGAGGAAAAACATAAAATCCTCGAGATCTTAGACGTAAAGGAACGCCTCCGCGAGGTGACCCGGCTCGTCAACCACCAGGTGGAGATCCTCGAACTGGGCAGCAAGATCCAGTCCCAGGTGAAGGATGACATGGACAAGAGCCAGCGGGAGTACTACCTTCGCCAGCAGCTCAGCGCCATCCGCAAGGAGTTGGGGGAGACGGACGACGAGAAGGTTGAGATCGAGGAGTACCGCGCGAAGATCGAAAAGAAGAACCTTCCGGACGAGGCGAAGAAAGAGGCGGAGCGGGAACTCGGCCGGCTTGCCAAAATGCACCCCTCCTCTGCGGAGTACACCGTTTCTTCAACTTACCTCGACTGGATGACGGCGCTGCCTTGGAACGAGCGCACCGAGGACAACCTCGACATCAGAAAGGCGCGGCGCGTCCTGAACGATGACCACTACGGCCTGGAGAAGGCGAAGAAGCGGATCGTCGAATACCTCGCCGTCCGCAAGCTGAAGCCGGACACCAAGGGGCCGATCCTCTGCTTCGTCGGCCCTCCGGGGACAGGCAAGACCTCGCTCGGTCACTCCATCGGCCGCGCCTTAGGAAGGAAGTTCATCCGCATTTCGCTGGGCGGCATCCACGACGAGGCGGAGATCCGCGGCCATCGGAGGACCTACGTGGGGGCGCTCCCCGGCCGGATCATCCAGGGGATCAGGCGGGCGGAGTCGAACAACCCCGTCTTCATGCTGGACGAGATCGACAAGGTCGGGAGCGATTTCCGCGGCGATCCCTCGTCGGCGCTCCTCGAGGTCCTCGATCCGGAGCAGAACTTCTCCTTCTCGGACCACTACCTGGATGTCTCGTTCGATCTGTCGCACGTGATGTTCATCACGACGGCGAACATCTTAGAGACGATCCCGCCGGCGCTCCGCGACCGTCTGGAGGT
>JAHJQP010000235.1 GCA_018819165.1 Pseudomonadota bacterium | reverse complement strand
TGCGGTTATGGGACTCACCGAGACGAGTTTCGCGATCATCCCGGGGGCGGGCGGGACGCAACGGCTGCCGCGGATCATCGGGGTCGCAAGGGCGAAGGAACTGATCTTCACCGCGCGAAGGATCGACGCGAAAACGGCCCTGGAAATCGGTCTCGTCAACAAGGTCGTGGAACCGGATCAGCTCATGCCGGCCGCACTGGAGATGGCCAGGGAGATCGCGAAGAACGGCCCCGTCGGCGTAGCCCAGGCGAAATTCGCCATCAATTATGAGATAGATGCCTCTCTCGGGGTGGCCCTGCCTCTGGAGTCGAAGGCCTATGAGGTGACCATACCGACGAGGGACCGTCAGGAGGCCCTGGCCGCCTTCGCGGAAAAGCGCAGGCCCGTCTTCAGGGGAGAGTGACGGCGGCAGGAGGCGTTGTCCGGAAAGGGAGAGGCCGGCAAAAGAGGTTTTGCAGGGATCAGGGCCGGTCCTCCGGGGCCAGACGGGCCTCCTGACATTTCCGTACGGAATTGATCAGGAAAAACTTGTCGGCCTTTTTCAACTCCGAGAGGCTCACCGTTTCTTCGGATAACTCCCCATTTGCAAGCAACTCCGCGCGGTAGGTGCCGTTGAGCAGCCCGCAGTCCACCGGAGGGGTGATCAATCGGCCTTTGCGGAGAATCACCAGGTTGGCGATACAGGATTCCGTCACCTCTCCTGCTTCGTTGTAGAGCAGAACGTCATCCGCGTCCGGGAAAGAGGCCCTGGCAGTTTCGTAGACTTCCCGCCGGGTCGTCTTGTGAAAGAGAAAAGGGTCCCGGGCATTGACGGGCGCTTTCGCCAACCTGACCAGGAGGGGTCGGCCGGTGGGCGGCTCCAGCGGTACGGCTTGACAATCCACCGCCCCATCCGGGGCCAACAGCAGGCGTACCCGGTGCGGTCCTGCGGGAAGATTTGCTGCCGCATCGGCGAGCGCCCTGCGGACCAGCTGTTCGTCGAAAGGATAGCTGAAGTAGTCCGCGGATTCCCGCAAGCGATCCAGATGTCGCTCTACCAGGAAGAATCCGGCATCGGGCGTCCAGAGCAACGTTTCCAATAGACTGAAAGGCCCGTGGGGCAGGGGTGCAAGGATGATCTTGGCCTTGGTCAGGCATTCTTCGTACTCCCCCTCGGCCGTGGAGTCCCAGACAATGCCGCCGCCGACGCCGTATTCAGCCCGGGAGGCATTTTTGTCGATCAGGACTGTGCGGATGGCCACGCTGAACTGTGCCCTGCGGTCGGGACCGTAGAAGCCGATCGTGCCCGTATAGATGTTGCGTGGGGTCGTCTCTATGGCGGCGATGATTTCCATGGTCTTGGGCTTTGGGGCGCCCGTGATGGAAGCGCACGGAAAAAGCGCCTTCAGAATCTGGGGGAGGGATGAGACTGTCCGGGCTTCAACCGTAGAAGTCATCTGCCAGAGAGTCGGGTATTTTTCGAGTTCAAAAAGGCGGGGGACATGTACACTGCCATAGCGCGCAATTCTCCCCAGATCATTGCGGACCATGTCCACGATCATGACGTTTTCCGCCCGGTTCTTCTCGGAGTTGTGCAACCAAAGGGCGATATTGCGGTCCTCGGCGAGGCTCCTTCCCCGGGGGGCCGTGCCTTTCATTGGTTTTAAAAAGATCCGCTCATTGTGCAGGCAAAAGAAAAGCTCGGGCGAGGCAGAACAGATGGCAAATTGGTCGGTGTCCAGAAAGGCGCCGTAGGGAGCCCCTCCTCCGATCCTGAGAAACAGCTCCCAGGGATCTCCTTGAAAGCGGCTCCACTGCCGCAGGGTGTAGTTGACCTGATAAGTGTCGCCTGCGGCAATGTGATCCCTGATGCGGGCGATGGCGGCATCATATTCGTCCCGGCTTACTGACGGCCGCCAGTTAGCGGTGAGCGAGGGTGCAGCGGAAGCGGACGGCAGGGCCGTCAGCGAGGTCGGAGAGTTGTAAAATCCGAAACAGGCGAGCGGGAAAGAATTTGACGGATGGGTACGCAAGGCAGGGTCAAAGGCCGGTGCGGCTTCATAGCCAATCCATCCCGCGGCATACAGGCCCCGGCGCCGGACAATCCGCTGCACCTCTTCCAGGAGCGGCATGACGTCCGCCAAGCAGCGCGCCTGCAGGATGTTGCGGGGATGGAGGAATTGCAACCAGCGACGGTTTTGTGCGTCGTGAAGAACAACCCGATTCATGTGAACGTTCCGTTGTAGGCCGCCGTATCGGTGAAAATTTCCTCTGCGGCCGGTCGATCCGTGGCTGCAGTCATTCGGCTTTGGTGGTGAAAGCGAGGAGGGAAGCCAGGAGATTCTTTTCATGATGCCACCTTTTCCGTTCGCGTGTGACCTTATATAATGATAAAATCCCCTTGACAAGGCAAAAAAAAAGAGTATGTTCCCCTACAGAGTCATTAGATAGGTTCTTGATATGACGACCGGTATCAAAATCTGCGAAAGGAGGTGAGATGTTGATGAAAAAGCTATTTGCCGTTATTCTTTCCCTGCTTTTCTTCGTGACATTATCGTTTGCAGTCGTTGGCTGCAAGAAAGCGGAAGAGCAAAAGCCCGCTGAGATGGCTGTCCCGGCACCGGCACCGGATCCGGCGCCCGAGCCCGAGGCTACACCTGCCCCGGCTCCGGCGGCTCCGGCAGCTCCTGCGACAAAGTAATAAGCAGGGATGCAACAGGTAAAAAACGGTTGGGCATTGATTGCCCGGCCGTTTTTTTTGCGCGCAAGAAGACAACCGCCACAATACCCCTGTCAAATTCCCTTTGACACCAAAGGTCCGATTGTTGTATAAATTAACCAGTTTCGCGGATCGTTGAATCGGCCGGCGTTTTCTAGAATTACTCATCTCCGGTCATTGTGGAATTATATTTACTCACCAACCGTACGGAAAAATAGAGGAATATTAAAAATCGGAAGTCCGGCTTCATGGGGGAAAAAATATTTCGTCCTCGCAAAGTCGATATTCCGATTGCAGGATTTTAAAATTGTCTGGACATCAAAATAAAAAAGGAGGTCGTGCTATGAGTAAGAGAGATGATTTTGTTGCAGGTTTGGTCGTCGGCGGTCTGATCGGCGCTGTGATTGGCATCCTGTATGCGCCGAAAAGCGGCAAGGAGACAAGGGAGGAAATCGGACGAAAGGCCGATGAACTCGTGACCAAGGCGAAGGAGGAGTACGAGGTCGCCGTGGAAAAAAGCCGGAGAGCCTATGAAGCGGCCGTAAAACGCTTGAAGGCGCTGGAGGAGACGGCGCTGGAGAAGGCGGAAGAGACGGGAGAGAGGGTCAGCGAACTGGCCGGACGGGGAAAGGAAACGCTGCAGGAAGGGAAGGGCCGTTTAAAAAAGGCGGTAGAAGCGGGTGTGGAGGCTTTCAAAGAGGAGCAGGGGAAGGCCGTCTGAACGCCGCCCGAACTGATGGAGAAAAGATATGGAGAAATTGGAAGTCATCCTGATTGTCTTGAGCATCGCGTTTCTGCTGTTCGCCGGGTTTTCCATTCCATTTCTTCTGCAGATCTGGCGGACGGCGAAGAGCATGGACCTGACCCTCCGGATGTTCAATCAAAATCTGCCCGGAATCATGAAAAACCTGGAGGAGATTACGACCAACGTCAACCGGACGACCACCACGGTGCACCGGCAGGTCGAGGAGCTCTCGCTGACCGTAAGAAAGATTCAGGGAACGCTTAGCCTCGTCGTCTGCATGGAGGAGATCCTCAGGAAGAGGATCGGTCTGCCGTTTGCCCGGACACTGAGGATCTCCCTGGCGGTGGCCCGGGGCGTTCGTGTTTTTGCGGATTACCTTCTGCGCGTACGGCCGGAGGGAAAGATGTGATTCTCCAATGAGCGTCATAATATAAGCGGCGAAAATGGTTGAGGTGAGGCGGCGTGTCCAGGGTTACGTACGGAAGCAGAGGGGGGCGGGTCCGAGTCAGTACGGACAAGGGGAAAGCAGGCCCGTCAAGGCCGGCAGAGAATGTCGTCCGGGAGATCAGGGCGACAAAGCACTCCGGCGAAGAGGATTATCGCGAACGTTCGCTGGCCATCCACGGCCTGATCTGCGCCCGCTGCAGCCGGGAATTCGACGCCGCGCACCGTCATCTTCTGACGGTGCATCATAGAGACGGAAATCATCAAAACAACCCCGCCGACGGCAGAAACTGGGAGAACCTCTGCGTATACTGCCATGAAGATATTCACAGCCGGGGTCTCATGGGTGACTATCTTGAGGGAACATCCGTTTCCCGCGAGGAGAGCGTCGTCTATCGTGATGAGAGCAATACGGGCAGGAAAGGGCTGATGACCCTTGGCGATCAACTGAAACGCGCCCTGGAAAAGAAGAAACAACAGCCGTGATCAAGGTGACAGACAAATCATTCTTCACCCCAAGGAGGAAGCAAAATGGGAAAACTGCTGTGGAAGCCTTCGGAAGAGCGCGCCAGGAACAGCAACATGTACCGGTTCATGTTGTTCGTCAACGAGAGACGCGAGCAGAATTTCACCAATTATGACGGTCTCTATGAGTGGTCGGTAAACAATATCCCCGCTTTCTGGGCCGACGTCTGGGATTTTGTCGGGATCAGGTCATCGCGGGGTTATGACCATGTGATCGACGACGAACGGAAAATGCCCGGGGCAAAATGGTTTTCCGGCGCCCGGCTGAATTTTGCGGAAAACCTGCTGCGCTTTCACGATGATTCCGTGGCCATAATCTTCCAGGGTGAGGATCAGCCGGTTCGGAAGATGACCTATGCCGAACTTTATGATGAAGTAGCCAGGCTTGCGAAGAGTCTGCGGGATTTCGGGGTAGGACCCGGCGATCGCGTTGCCGGCTTCATGCCGAATATGCCCGAGACAGTAGCCGCCATGCTTGCCGCGACCAGCCTGGGGGCGGTGTGGTCTTCCTGTTCGCCCGATTTCGGAATCAAAGGGGTCCTCGACCGGTTCGGACAGATCAAGCCAAAGGTCATTTTCGTGGCCGACGGCTATTTCTTCAAGGGCAAGAACCTCGACTCCATCTCCCGCGTGGCGGAGATCATCAAGGATCTTCCCTCCATCGAGAAGGTCGTCGTAGTCCCCTATACGGAACGGGAACCGGACATCAGCAGTCTTAGGGACGCAGTTCACTACCATGCATTCAAGGCGTCGGAAAGCGGGCTTCGGATCCATTTCGAACAGCTCTCTTTCGACCACCCTCTCTACATCATGTTCACCTCGGGAACGACGGGCCTCCCTAAGTGCATGGTCCAGAGCGCCGGCGGGATTCTGATCCATCACCTCAAGGAACTGATCCTCCATACGAACCTCACGCGGGAGGATACCATCTTCTATTTCACCACCTGCGGGTGGATGATGTGGAACTGGCTGGTCAGCTCGCTTGCCGTGGGGGCGAAGCTCCTCCTCTACGACGGAAATCCCTTCCATCCGGATCCGGGCGTCCTGTGGCGGATCGCCCAGGATGAGAAGATCACGGTCTTCGGGACCAGCGCCGGTTACATTTCCGCCCTGATGAACGAAGGGGTCAAACCGGAGAAGGAGTATGACCTCTCCGCGCTGAAGGCCGTCCTCTCCACCGGATCGCCCCTTTCCGAGGAGGGTTTTGAATTCATCTACCGGGAGGTAAAAGCGGATCTCCAGCTCTCCTCCATCTCCGGCGGTTCGGACATCAACGGCTGCTTCGCCCTGGGCAACCCCATGGGGCCGGTCTATTCCGGCGAACTTCAGTGCCGCGGCCTCGCCATGAAAGTGGAGGCCTTCGACGAGAATGGAAAACCCGTCATCAATCAGCAGGGAGAACTGGTCTGCACGGCGCCTGCCCCCTGCATGCCCATGTATTTCTGGGATGATCCGGGGAACAAAAAGTACAAGGCCGCCTATTTCAATGTCTATCCGAATGTCTGGCGTCACGGCGATTATATTCTCATCAACGAGAGGGGAGGCGTCGTGATCTACGGCCGTTCCGACGCCACTCTGAATCCCGGCGGCGTCCGCATCGGGACGGCGGAGATCTACCGGCAGGTCGAGAACATCGAGGGGATTGCCGACAGCATTGCGGTGGGACAGAACTGGAAGAACGACGTTCGCGTCATCCTCTTCGTGAAGATGGGTCCGGGCCGGGAATTGACCGAGGGGCTCAAGGACCAGATCAGGAAGACCATCCGCATGAACGCCTCGCCCCGCCATGTGCCGGCCAAGATCATTGCCGTGCCGGACATTCCTTATACCCTCAACATGAAGAAGGTTGAGCTTTCGGTCAAGAAGGTGATCGAGGGGCAGGCCGTCCAGAATAAAGATGCCCTGAAAAATCCGGAAGTCCTCGATTACTACGCCAACCTCAAAGAACTGCAGGAGAAGTGAAGGCGTTCATTTGAAGATGATCTGGAGGTTATCTTTTTCGGTAACCATCTTATCTCCTACGGATGTCCCGCAGTAGATGCAGGTGTAGTCGTACTTGTCGCCGTTTGCGAGGACCAACAGGAGCTTCTTTCTAACCGGCACGGCTCGTCGGCACTGGGGACAGAAAAGTTCCGTCGCGTCGAAATCCCGGTATTGTTCCTGCCTCATGAACCATCCCTTTCCGGAACATCTTTCAAATCGTCAAGCCAGACCGTGGCCTCGCTGTCGCTGGGCGCCCGGTAGTCGCCCCGAGGAGAGAGTGATCCCCCGGAACCGACCTTGGGGCCGTTGGGGACACAGGAGCGCTTGAACTGGCTGGTTTTGAAGAAACGGTAGAGGTAGACCTCGAGCCAGTGGCGGATCTCGCCGATCGTGTAGTCGCGTCGCTTCGCCTCGGGGACATCGGGCCAGCGGCCCTTTGCCCGGTCCCTCCAGGCGCAATAGGCCATGAAGGCAATCTTGGTCGGCAGATACCCGAATCGCGTCGTGTAAAAATTGTGGAAATCCTGGAGTTCGTAGGGACCGACGATGGATTCCGTCATCTGGGACGGCCCTGAGGCGGTCTGCCCGGGGATCAGTTCGGGGCTGATCTCCGTTTCCAGGATGTCGAGGAGGATCTCGGATTCATCGGGTGAAAATTGGACAGACCGGGCCACCCAGCGGATCAGGTACTGGATCAGGGTCTTGGGGACGCTGGCGTTCACGTTGTAGTGGGACATGTGGTCGCCGACGCCGTAGGTACACCAGCCGAGGGCGAGTTCGCTCAGGTCCCCCGTGCCGATCACAAGGGCGTTTCTGAGGTTCGCGATGCGGAACAGGTGGGAAGTTCTCTCTCCCGCCTGGATGTTCTCAAAGGTGACGTCGTAGACCGTTTTCCCCTCTGCGCAGGGATGGCCGATGTCCTTGATCATCTGTGTGCAGCTCGGCCGAATGTCGATCTCGTTGGCTTCGACGCCCAGCGCCTTCATGAGCCTGAGGGCGTTGGCGTGTGTCTTTTCGGATGTGGCGAAGCCTGGCATCGTATAGGCCAGGACGTGGGATCGGGGAAGATTCAGGAGATCCATCGTCCGGACGGCAACGATCAGGGCGTGCGTAGAGTCCAGACCGCCGGAGACGCCGATCACGACCTTGTCGATTCCGGATGATTTCAGGCGCTGGGCGAGACCTTGGACCTGGATGTTATAGGCTTCATAGCAGCGCTGGTCACGCTTGGCGGGGTCCGTCGGAATGTAGGGGAAACGCGGGTACTCACGATCGAGAAGTAGACGCCCCTCCACCGGATCGATCTCCAGAGCAACCCTCCGGAATTTCAGGAGGGCGTCCCGGTGCGTCCGTGCGTTCCGGCCGAAACTGGTCTGGCGCATCCGGTCCTGGGCAAGACGGTCGAGGTCGAGATCGGCATGGATGATCTGGGGGCGTCCCGCGAATCGCTCCGACTCGGCAAGGAGATTCCCGTTTTCGTAGATCATGGCATGGCCGTCCCAGGCCAGATCCGTTGTCGATTCGCCGGGACCCGCTGCGGCATAAAGGTAGGCGGCAAGGCAGCGGGCAGACTGATTTGCCGTCAGGCTCTGCCGGTATTCCGATTTTCCGATAGTGACATTGGAAGCGGAAAGGTTTCCGATGACGGTTGCCCCCGCCATGGCGGCGAAGCAGGAGGGGGGGATGGGGACCCACACATCTTCGCACATCTCGACAAAGAAGCGGAAATGGCGGATATTTGCCACATCGAAGATGAGATCGGCGCCGAATGGGATCCCCTCCTGGCCGCAGAGGCTGATGGTTCGAGAGAGGGCCTCTTCGGCCGGGCTGAACTGGCGGCCCTCGTAGAACTCCCGGTAATTGGGGAGGTAGGATTTGACCGACACGCCGGTGATCCGGCCCCGATGCAGAACGATCCCGCAGTTGAACAGCCGGGAGTCCACCTGCAGCGGGGCGCCGACGACGATGATCATGTTGAGAGAGGAAGTCTCGCGGGCGACATTATCGATCGCCTTGAGAACCCCCTTGAGCAGGGCATCCTGATGGAAGAGGTCCTCGTTGGAATAGGCCGAAAGCCCGAGTTCCGGAAAGAGGGCGAGGACGGCATGTTTCGCCGCCGCTTCCCGGGCGAGACGGATGGTCATCTCCGCGTTGAACAGCGTATCGGCCACCTTCAGCTCGGGGATGCAGACCGCCGCCCGGATGAAACCGTGGCGGTAAAGGTTGAAAAAATCACTCATTTCTTTGCGTTCCATGGCTATTCCTTTTCCACGCAGGCATAAGCGCTGTGGTTGTGAATGCTTTCAAAATTTTCCGCCTCAACCCTGTACCAGGTGAAGTTGGCATCCCGGCTGATGCGTTCCGCCACTTTTCTGACGACATCCTCGACAAACATGGGGTTCTCGTAACCCTTTTCCGTCACGTACTTTTCATCGATGCGCTTCAGAAGAGAATAGACCTCGCCGCTGGCAGAATCTTCGATCAGCCTGATGACATCCTCGATCCAGAAGAATTTCCGGAACCTGACCTTGACGGTGACGATACTCCGCTGGTTGTGGGCGCCGACGCGGCTGATCTCCCGGGAGCAGGGGCAGACGGTCGTGACCGGGACCACCATTCCCACGACAAAGTCCATCTTGCCGTTGTCGTTCGTACCGAGAAACCGACACCGGTATTCCATCAGGCTCTTCGCGCCCGACCGGGGCGCTGTCTTCTCGATAAAATAGGGGAATTCGATTTCGATATGCGCCGATTCTGCATGCAGTTTTGTCCTGATCTTTTCCAGGATGCTGTGAAACGTCCGGATATTGACCTGCTCCCGGATATCGTTGAGGACCTCCACGAAACGGCTCATGTGCGTCCCCTTGAAGTCATGGAGGAGGCTCACATACATGTTGATCGTGGCATTGACCGGCTGCGTTCCGTGGGCGCGATCCAGCACGACAATGGGGTATTTGAGCCCCTTGACGCCGACCTTCTTGATATTGATATTCCGTTCGTCTTTGAGATTCTGGATGTCGATCATAGGCTGTAAGAGACTCGCGAGTTCTCCGATTCCCATACCGTCACCCGGGAGAGGGTCACGTTCGCCTGCCGCGCCTTTTCGGCGATTCTGTCGTAGAGGAAACGGGCGATGTGTTCCGAAGAGGGGTTCTTCTCTTTGAAACAGCTCAGTTCATTCAGATATTTGTGATCGAGTTCATCGAGCACCGAATCGGTCCAACGCTTGAGAAGCCTGAAGTCGATCAGCAGGCCCTCTTCGTTGAGCAATTCAGCGCCGACAGAGACCTCCACGAAAAAGTTGTGCCCGTGGAGCTCTTCGCACTTGCCCCCGATCTCCTTGAGGAGATGGGCGGCGGAAAAGGATCTTTTTATGGTGACTTCATACATATCCGCTCTCCGTGGCTTATTTTTGCGGTACTATATCATAAACCGGGCCGGCGGATAAGCGGTAATTTACCGCGGTTCAATTCAGGCGATCCAGGCGGTAGGAGCCGCTGTGGTTGACCGGCGCGAGGCGCCTTTCCCGAAACGCAAGAAAAAGTCTCTTCTCCTCCGGCGAGAGGGGGCTCAGATCGCCGAGCAAATAAGCCTCGTCATAGAGGAGATGGGTAAACCCGGCTGTTCTCAAACGGTCACGCACCCCTTCGGGAGATAACGAATCCCTGAGGATCTTCTGGAGGGTATGGGCTTCGAACATCGAGTCCGCATAACATGCGCGGTCGCAAAGAAAGGTGTAGTTTTTCATGTAGATGAGAAAAACGCTGCTCTGCGATGGTAGCTCGCGATTCACGAACCGGTACATGGGAAAGGTGGGGATCATCCGGGTGAGAAAAGAGTCGCGTGATTCGAGGCCGGCTGCGACACGGACGGGGCTTGTCCTGACGAATTCGCGGGCAATATGATAGCCGTTGAAGGTCAGAGATCCGCCGATCAGAATGAGCAGGAGGCAAAAGACCGCCTTCCGTTCCCGATAGCGGGTCAATATGGCGCCGGTGATGATGGCGAGAAGGGCGAACAGGGGAATCAGATAACGGATCTGCTGGACGGAAAAGGCCCAGAACAGAAAAGCCGGAACTGCGTATGCAATCAGAACGCGAACCGGCATCTCCCAGCGGCGGATTCCGGCGAGAAAGGGGAGGGTGAAAAGAAAGAGCGGGCCGAGGATGCCGTCGAACTGCGGGCTGTCCATCCTGGCCCGGAAGCTCAGGTTCCAGGGGAGGAGGAGATAATCGAAAAGACCCCGGCCCATGCCGAGGTTCTGGATGAAGATGTCGTAGAGGCGCGCCTGGTCGCTGTCCCACCCCCGGCCGCCGAATATTCCGTGGATAAAGGGATAAAAAGGATTCCCCGTCACGATCAAGTTCTTCAGATAAAAGGGGCTTCCAACAGCGAAAACCACTGCGGCATAGAGAGCAATCCGGCGCAGGGCCTGCCCGGAGTGACTTTTATTCCGCTGAGAGAACCAGAGGATGCCGAGACAGCCGAGCGGGAGAAGTAGAAGGGCCGTGTATTTACAGGCGGCGGCAGACCCGGAGAAGACGGCGCAGAGGATGAGCCATCCCGACAGCCTCTGTTCCGACCACCTAAGAAAGGTAAAAACGGCCGCCAGGGTGAAAAAAGTCACGAAAAGGTCGTTATAGGCCATGTGCGAGACGGCAAAGACCGAGGGTATCGAGGCGAAGATCAGCATGCCGAGGGCG
>JAHJQP010000234.1 GCA_018819165.1 Pseudomonadota bacterium | reverse complement strand
GCGAGATCCGATTCAACAACCGCTAAGAAAAAAGCCAGGCCGCAACCTCGGGGTTGGATCGCGGCCGGATCGCAAGCGGACCCGCTCCAAGGGCATAGATAGGGATCTCCCGTTCGTGGAGCGATCCGTGCGAACGAACACGGACCTCCTCCCGCGGGGAGGGGAAATCGCCAAAAACCGTATCGCGATCGGCCAGAAGGAACAGATGGCCGATCCGACCGGGATGAAGGTGGTATCGGGTCGATGCCTCCCGCGCGGCGAGCACAGCTTCGACGCCTTTCTCCTCTCTTAGAATCGCCTCCGCCTCCGCCGCCGCGGAAGGTTCCTCGAGATAGATGTAGGCGGCGCCGCCAAGGTTGCGGTGGTGAACGACATGGCGGTCCTTGATGATGGGAATGGCCTGGGCGTCGATACCCGCGGCGGCGAGAATGGCGCCTGCATCCAGGCCCCTCGTCTTTGCATTCATGCCGTGATCCGCCGTGACGACAATCTCCAGATCAGGGGAGGCGTTCACGATCTCACCGATCAGGTGGTCCATTTCGCGGATATTCCACCGGGACCGGTCGGAGTCGGGCGGATAGGTATGGGTTACGAAATCGGTTGTGCTCGCGTAGAGAAAATCAGGTTTTTCCTCGCGTAAAACCGCAAGGGCGGCCCAAAGGAGCCAGTGGTTCACCTCGATCGTATAGATTCCCGGTGGTGCGCCAATGCGATCAGTCAGCCAAGACGACGGCTTTTCCGCCGATTCCGCAATGGCCGCTCCGTCCCGGATCAGGGTCTTGAGTTTGTCCTTCGCCGTGAGCAGGACAGACTTTCCGCCTTTCCGGGCTATTCGTTGAAAGGCGGTCTCCGCCAGCAGATAGGTCGGGGACTCCATATAGACCTCCCTGCCGCTTGCGGGGTCGATAAAATAGTTTGACGTGATGCCGTGCTTCTCCGGAAGGCTCGCCGTGATGATGGAGGCATTGTTCACATTGGTGACGGTGGGAACGACAGCCTGACCGATCGCATGGAACCCTTCCCGGGCAAGGGCGTCAAGGTTCGGCGTCTCGCTCCCGGCCAGATAATCAGGCCCGCAGCCGTCCAGACAGATGATCACACGAGCAGGCGTTATTTTACCTCCTTGATCAGCCTCTCGATATCGGCCAGATCCTCAAGGGAGTGGACGACCGGCGCCGAGGTTTCCACCATGGGCCAGTTTCTCTTTACGGATCGGTGCTGAAGCCAGATCGGATGCATGCCGACGGCCTCCGAACCGAGGACGTCGATCCGCCAGTCGTCGCCCACATAGACCGTCTCGTATGGATCCATCCCGAGTTTCTCAAGGCAGAGGCGAAAGGGCGCCGGATCCGGTTTCGCCGGGACCCTGCCTTCTCCGGCCACGATGATCGCCTCGAAAAATCTTTCCAGTTCCGGGTAGCGGCCGAGGCGGTGCTTCCCTTCCGTTTTCTGCCCCTGGGCGTTGGTGATCATGGCCAGGCGGTATCCCTCGACCAGCAGCCTCTCCAGAACCTTCTCCGCTTCGGGGAACACCCGGGTCATCGCCTCGATCCGTTTCCAGTAGTCGGTTTCCCACTGTTCGAGGACCGTCGGATCGGGAATCCGGCCATAATGCCGGAACAACTCCTGGAGGATCTCCCGGCGGGAAAAGATGGACCGGGCGTGGAAACGCGACCTGATCTCCCGGTAGACATCCAGAAACTCCTCCCGGGGGACGGTGACAAGCGCGGCATGGGCCTTCTGCTGCAGCTCCTTCTCCGCCGTCCGAAATCCGTCCGCCGAATCGACCAGCGTCTGGCCGAAATCGAAAACAACCGCCCGGATCATCCGTTCCTCCTCTCACCGTCCCGGGTATCCGGATCTTTGCTTTCAACACCCTTTACTCTTCAATCCTTGCCCCATTTCTTCAGATAACTGCCGAAGAGCTCCTCGTCCGACGGCTGGTAATCCGGAATCGGCTTTGCAACCCGAGTATACATGAGGAACTGTCTCCAGTTGATGTTCTCGCAGCTGATGTTCCCCGCCCAGGTCCCGCAACCTAAGGTATCCGTGAAACCGAGACAACTCGTCCAGCCGCCGCTGTTGGCCTCGGTATGGCCCATGTTGCAGACGACCCGGCTCACGTTCGCGCGAAGCCCCATCTTATGGATCCGCTCGTCGAGCTCCGTCTGGATGTTGACCGAGTGACCCTCGCCGGAAAACTTCAGAATCCCCTCCAGGCGGTCGAGCATCTCATCGAAGTCCGTCCACCTCCAGACGGTGAGAACCGGGGAGAGCTTCTCGCCGGAGAAGCGGTCCTCGGGGCCGACCTTCTCTCCCATGACCATCAGGATCTTCGTCTCCCGGGGAACCTTCAGACCCGCCAACTCCGAGATATGCAGAGCGGACTTCGCCACAATGTCCCGGTTCAGGGTATGGCCGTCAGGCCACATCGTCTTCCGCAGAACCTCCCGCTCCTCCATGCTGCACATATAGCCGCCCTCGGCCTTGAGGGCCGCGATCATCTTGTCGAACACGCTCTCCTCAATGGCAACCGCATTCTCCGAAGAGCAGGACGCCGCATTGTTGGCAATCTTGGACTTTTTGAGCCTTGCCGCCACCCCCGGAATGTCTTTGACGGTCGAATCCACGATGGAAACGACGTTGCCGGCCCCGACGGTCTGGGCGGGAACGCCCGCCGCGTAGACAACCTTCACCAGGGCCGCACCGCCCGTCGCCACGGCATAGTCGCAGTTGGCCATCAGCTCCTGGGTCTTCTCGTTGCTCGTGTGACGGATGCACTGCACCAGATCCACCGGCGCCCCAACCTTCGTCAGCGCCTTCCGGATGTGCTCCACCGTCATGTAGGTCGCGAGCTCCGTTCGGGGGTGCGGGGAGCAGATGATCGCGTTGCGCGTCTTGAGGGTGGAAAGTGCAATGCAGCAGACCGTCGATTCGGGGTTCGTGCAGGGAACGACGTTCGCGATGACGCCGATCGGCTTGGCGTACTTCCATATCCCCTTGGCCTTGTCCTCCTCGACAAGGCCGCAGGTCTTCACACCGATCTGGTCGTAGAGCGTGCCGCGGACCTTCGTTCCGATCTTGTGCACCTTGTCCTCGTAAACGCCGATGCCCGATTTTTCGACGGCCAGACGCGCCAGTTCCTCGGCCGTCTCCTGCTTCTGTAACTCCCATCCTACGGCCAACACCATCTCATCGACCTTCTCCTGCGGCCAGAATTCGACGATCTTAAATGACGCTCTTGCCTTCCCGTACATTTCCTCGATATTGTCTTCCATAATCCCCGTCTCACTTTCTCCAAGAGACCTAAGGCATTGATTGACTTCTTGATTCGTCTATCGCCTACAACCAGCATATGCCTGACGGCTTGGAGGTCTGCATCACGAGAGCCATCCTACGAATGTTTCATCACGATGCTCGAGATGATGTTGGCCGCCTCGTCGCCGCGGTCCGCCGCATTGCTGAGATGACGGTAGATCTCCCGCATCTTGAGCATGAAAATC
>JAHJQP010000233.1 GCA_018819165.1 Pseudomonadota bacterium | reverse complement strand
TCCAGTAGATGCCCGTGTTATCCTCTCGGTCGAGAAATTCCGGAATACGGCGGAAATCAATCTGATGGCGAATGGTCTGAACATCAACAGCAGGGAAGAAGAGAAGGACATGCATATGGCAATCGACAACGCCATCGAAAAAATCGAGCGTCAGCTGAAAAAACGAAAGGAGAAAATCCGCGGTTTCAAAACTAATTCTTCCCGGATGGAGGAACTCGTCGGCGGAGAATCTCCGGGCGAGGAGGACGATGAATCGCAGGAATCCAAGGTGGTCGAGACCCGCAATATCGTACTGATACCGATGTCCATCGATGACGCGGTTCTGGAAATGGAGACTTCGAAGAACCGGTTTGTCATTTACCGCGATTCATCCACAGAGAATGTCGCCGTCATCTATCGTCGAGACGACGGGAAATTTGCGCTGATGGAGGTCAGTAGTTGAGGATTGAGGACACGGCCATGAAGATTATGGATATACTCAAGAAAGAATTTATTCTTGAGGAACTGAAGGCAAAGAGCAAGCGGGAAGTGTTGGTTGAACTGGCCACCGTATTTGCGAGGGGAAAGACCAAATTTGATCCCGAGGCCATGCTCCATGTGCTCCTGGAGAGGGAGAAGCTCGGGAGCACAGGCATTGGAGACGGAATTGCCATCCCTCACGGCAAACTCGCGGGACTCGAGGAGATGGTGATCGCTTTCGGCAGAAGCCGGGAGGGGGTCGACTTTGAGGCGATGGACGGAAAGCCGGCGCATCTCTTTTTCCTGCTCATGGCGCCGGAGAATTCAGCGGGTCAGCATCTGAAGGCCCTGGCGAAGATTTCCCGGATGCTGAAGGACGCGGCCTTCCGGAAATATCTCCTGGCGGCGAAAACGCACGATGATCTGTACCAGGCGCTTGTCGAAAAGGACGACGAATATTGACAGCTTCGTAAAAAGTTCCCCTGCTTTCGCAGAGGCAGACTCTCGCTTTGCTCAGGCTTCTTGCTTATGACGCCGGTAACGGTCAAAGAATTGCTGACGGGCGGGGAGAGACTGGGAATCACGCAGGTTGCAGAACTTCTCGGTAGTCTCAGTCCCGTAAGGCATGTGTTTACGGATTTGACGGCGGGAGATGGTCAGGGCGGAAGGCCCCCCTTTCCCCATACCGTCATGATTTTTTCACCGGCCTTGCCGAATGGCGGTATTTCCGCCGGGCGTAACAGCCGTCTCTCCCCTTTGTTATCCCGGAATATCTCCTGTGTGGCCGTTGCCGAGGCGCAGGGGATACCTGACTTTTTCAGACAATTTTCTGAAAGGGCGGGAACGCCCGTCTTTTCCTCCCGTTACGATGCTTCGCTGCTGGGAAGCAGGCTGATCGGCCTGATCATGGAGAGGGGCGGACGGAGGACGATGGCCCACGGCGTGCTCGTCCAGGTGTTGGGCCTCGGCGTCCTGATCAGGGGCGAAAGCGGTATCGGTAAGACTGCTTGCAGTCTCGACCTCGTGGAGCGGGGGGGGTTATGGGTCGCGGATGATGCCGTTGTGCTGGAGGGAAGAGGTGCGGTTCTTTACGGCCGGGGTCACGAGAAAACGCGAAAATGGATCGCACCCCGGGGCCGGGGACTCGTCCGGGCGGAGGTTCTGGTCGGATCGGAGGCCATCCGTGAGGAGGCCCGTGTGGATCTCATCGTCGATTTTGTCAGAAATTCCGGGAAAGACTGGGCGGTGGAAGAGAACGGAAGGCGATCGGTTTGCAGAATTGTGGGAGTCGCTCTTCCCTGCCGGCGCATCGTGGCCGGAGGTGATTCCGGCCAGATGGCGGGGCAGGTGATGGCTGTCGCAGGCGATCTTCTCCGTTCGCAAGGAGGGGAAATTTCAGACCGCAGGCCGGTATGGGGGGACGGGAAAGGAAGAGCTGCGTCCGGGATATGAAGCCAGGCTACCTGCTATCCCGGGATGCGGCGGGCCGACCGGGCCGGAGGGAAGAGAGATGAAACAGCTGCGCGTGGTGATCATTACGGGGCTTTCCGGTTCCGGCAAGAGTACTGCCCTGCGGGCGCTGGAAGATATCGGTTTTTTCTGCGTCGACAACCTGCCGGTCGTCCTCCTGCCGAAATTTCTGCAGATCCAGTCCGATCCGGCCAAGGAAATCGCTCGGGTCGCGATGGTTATGGATCTCAGAGAGAGGGGTTTTCTGGCGAAATACCCCCGCATCTTCACGCATCTCAAGGAAAAGGGGTACCGGATCGAGATCATTTTTTTAGATGCCGCCGACGAGGCGATCTTGAACCGTTTCAGTGAAACCAGACGGTCGCACCCACTCGCACCGCGCGGTTCGCTGATGGACGGCATCAGTCTGGAAAGGAAAAAGCTGGCGCCGCTGAAGCGGATGGCCGAAAAGGTCATCGACACCACCTCCTGCAACGTCCATCAGCTCAAGGATATCGTTCAGCGCCATTTTCTCGGATCGTCGCCGGGAAAGCGTCTCGTGATCCATGTGACCTCCTTCGGTTACCGCTACGGGCTGCCGGCCGACGCCGACATGGTCCTGGATGTCCGCTTCCTCCCCAATCCCCATTTTGTCGAAGGTCTGCGCTCCTGCGACGGCCACGACCCCCGAGTCCGCGATTACGTCCTCGAATCGGAAGGCAGCAGGACCTTCATCGGGAAACTGTTCGATCTGATGGCGTTCCTCATCCCCCTCTACGAGAAGGAGGGCAAGTCCCGATTCAACATCTCGCTCGGCTGCACCGGCGGACATCACCGCTCCGTCGTCATGGCCAACCACCTGGGCGCCTACTTCGCGGACAAGGGCTACTTCGTGAACATCGCCCACCGCGACATCGGCAAATCCTGACGGTCAAGACGTCTCGATGAAACGCACGAAAAAATTTCAAAAGGCCGCAGCCATTTTCTTCGCCACGTTGTCTTCTATCCAGTGGGCATCCCACCATTCCCGCGGATCGACGAACTGGCCATTGATCGCCACGCCGAAGTGCAGATGATCCCCGCCGGCCAGGCCGGAGTCGCCGGATACCCCGATGATGTCGTTCTTCTTCACGGCCTGGCCCGGATTGACCTGAATGGCGCTCATATGTCCATAGAGGGTCGCCAGACCGAGCCCGTGGTCGATGACGACGGCATTGCCGTAGATTCCGAGAGGGCCGGTAAAGCGGACGATGCCGCCGTTGGCCGCCTCGATCGGCGCCTTGGCCAGGGAGGCGAGATCAACGCCGTTGTGGACGCTTTCGCTGACCAATTTTCCTTCGTAGAGATAGGTCCGGCGGTCGCCGAAGAGGGCCGTGGGCGCTGCATTTTTCATCCGGGAAAAGGCGTCCTGCCAGAGCTGTCGCGGTTCCGATTGGCGGCAGACGGACTGGATCGTCTTGGCAATGTCTTCCCGCAGAACGGTGTTGACATAAACGAAGGCCTCAATCGCCGTCTTGCCGCGGAGGCTCGGATTCGCCGCCTGGAATTCCGGCATCTTCTTCCCAAGGAAATTGTCGGAAAGAACGATTTTGTCACTGCGGAATTTCCTCTTCAGGATCAAGGCGGGGACTGCACTTATGGCTTCATTTCCGGCCCTGTCCCTGGCGATGATCCGAATCTGGGGTTTCCCCTGCGCTGCCTCCAGCGGCAGAGCGAAGTAGGCCACGTAAGAGGATTTTCCGGAAAGAGTGACCGGATAGGCGGGAAAGAAGATTTCGCCGACCTGGACGCCTGTCAGGGGGGCCGACTCCGAGAGGCGGTAGGTTACGATACAGGCCCCTCCCGGATTGATGTGGTTCACGGGATTGAGCTGCGAGATCTGGGGAGCCATGAGGTCGATCGTAACCGGTCGGGTGATGGTGCTTAGGTTCTTCCAGAGAGAATGATCGACTGCCGTAAGGGTCAGGGTGGCCGGACCGTCGTGGAGCTTGAGAGCGACGGCATCCACGGCGACGGAGAGAGATTTTTGCCGGACGCCCTTCTCTGGGAAATCAAGTGAAGAGATGATCCGGGGCTGATTATCCTGGGTGATGATGATTTCCGCATGGCTGAGACCGCGGCCTGGATCGGAGAAGGCGACCGCAAGAATCTTCTGCATACCGATGACGGCGTAATCCTCTCCCGTGCTGATGACAGGTTTATCGCTTTCGCCCACCGTTGCGAAAAACCACCAGCATCCGCCGGCAAGAAGTAGAATCAGACAACAGACGACGTACCAGAAGGTCCTTTTCATGACATGTTCCCTCCTTCTTTGGAATGGATGGCATATAGTCGTTTCAACGCCGTTTTGCAAGGCCAAAAAAAATCCATCCCCTGCGGGCCATTAACTCCTTGATCTTGGTTTTTATAATTGCTATTATTAAAAAGAAGTATCAGTGGCCGTTTTTTACTTAAAAAGGACCCCCAACATAAGGATCCGGACATGCTGAAGGAGAGAAGAATCGTTCTGGGCGTCACCGGCGGCATCGCCGCCTACAAGGCCGCCGAGCTGGTCCGGGAGCTGGTCCGGCGCGAGGCGAAAGTCCGGGTGGTCATGACCGATCATGCCTGTCGGTTCGTCACGCCGCTGACCTTCGAGACACTGTCCGGCAATCCGGTGGCAACGGACCTGTTCCAGTCGGCCGGGAGTTTCGAAATCGGTCACATCTCACTGGCCGAGTTCGCGGAGCTGGTGGTCATCGCGCCGGCAACGGCCAACATCATCGGAAAAATGGCTGCCGGCCTGGCGGATGACCTGCTGACCACGCTCCTTCTGGCCACGAATGCGCCCATCCTCATCTGTCCGGCGATGAATGTAAAAATGTATGCAAATGATATCGTGACGGAAAATTTGGCGCGCCTGGTTTCGCGCGGCCATGCCGTTCTGGAGCCGGGGTATGGCGAACTGGCCTGCCGGGCGGAAGGGCAGGGGCGGCTCGCCGAGGTAGCGGAGATCGCCGAGGAGATCGAGACGATCCTCGCGCCCAAGGATCTGCGGGGGGAACACATCCTGGTTACGGCCGGTCCCACGCAGGAACCCTTCGATCCCGTTCGCTATATCACCAATTACTCCTCCGGAAAGATGGGCTATGCCCTGGCCGTGGTGGCGAGGCGCCGGGGCGCTGCCGTAACCATCGTCAGCGGCCCCACGGAGCTTCCCGCACCGCAGGGGGTCGTTTTCGTTCCGGTAAAGACGGCCCTCGAGATGAGAGATGCCGTGATGGCCCGACTGGAGGAGGCCACGGTGGTGATCAAGGCCGCCGCTGTCGCCGATTACCGGCCGGCCGCGTGTGAGAGGACGAAGATCAAGAAAAAAGATGCCGCCCTGACCGTCTCTCTGAAGAGGAATCCGGACATCATCTCCGAGGCGGCACGCAGGAAGGGAAACCGCATCGTGGTCGGTTTCTCCATGGAATCGGACAATGTCTTGGAAAACGCCCGGGCCAAGCTGATGAACAAGGGGATGGATTTCATCGTGGCCAATGACGTGACGGAACCCGGGGCCGGCTTCCGGGCCGATACGAACATCATCCGGATCATCGACCGGGAGGGGGCGGTAGAGACCTTTCCCCTGATGGACAAGATGGACGTGGCCGGCGTCATTCTCGACCGCGTGAAGAAGGTGAGGGACGGCGGAAGGATCCGGGATGGGCTCTGAAGGGAAAGCGCGGGAAGAGCTCCTGGAACTGGTCCGGTCGCTGACGGAGAGAATCCGCGTGGACGGGGAACTCGGAAAGCCCCTCTCCTATCTCTCGCGGGGGAAGGTCGGTGCTGCGACGGCAGGCGGGGCGGGTCAGGGGGCGGCGATAGCGCCTTCCGTTACGGACGCCCCCCGCTTGGAGGCGGTCCGGGCTGAGCTCGGCGACTGTCAGCGCTGTTCCCTTGGGCGTCTCCGTCACCGGCTGGTCTTCGGCGAAGGGAGCCCCCAGGCTGATCTCGTCTTTGTCGGCGAGGCGCCGGGGGCGGATGAAGACGCTCAGGGAAGACCGTTCGTGGGCCGAGCCGGGCAGCTCCTGACAAGGATCATCGCCGCGATGGGACTCAAAAGAGAGGAAGTCTACATCTGCAATATCCTGAAGTGCAGACCTCCGGAGAACCGCAATCCGCAGCCGGATGAGATCGCGGCCTGCGAACCGTTTCTGATCCGGCAGCTCCAGGCGATCCGTCCGCGGGTGATCTGCACCCTCGGAACTTTTGCCGCGCATGCCCTGCTGAAGACCGAGTCGCCCATCTCCGTCCTGCGGGGGCGTTTCCACACCTACCAGGGGATTGAGCTGATGCCGACCTATCATCCGGCCTATCTGCTCAGGAACCCCGCGGCGAAGAAACAGGTCTGGGAGGATGTCCAGATGATCATGAAAGTCCTCTGTGAGGGAAGATGACCGAAAAACTGGAGACCGAGGTATCAAGGAGGGACCGGTGAAATGAGAAAACCCCTATCGGAAAGAATGATGCGGGCGGCCGCGGTTACGACTGCACTACTGATGTGTTTTCTCGTGTCCGCCGGAACCCCCTCGGCTGCGGAGAAGGGGGAGGTTTTCGATGTGATCACGGTCAGCGCCGCCATCACGCCGCCCATTGCCGAATACATCGTCCAGAGTATCGGCGAAGCGGCCAAGAGCGGTGCGGCGGGGTTGATCATCCGTCTGGATACGCCGGGAGGGCTCGATCTGGCCATGCGGGACATTGCCAAGGGGATCCTCAATGCTCCCCTCCCCGTCATCGTCTACGTATCGCCCTCAGGGGCGAGGGCGGCCTCTGCGGGTGTGATCATCACCGTGTCCGCGCATATCGCTGCGATGGCGCCGGGAACGAATATCGGTGCGGCTCATCCCGTGAGCCTGGGGATCGGCGGCGGTGTGGATAAAACCATGAGCCAGAAAATTGAAAACGACGCCGTCGCCTATGTCAAGGGGATCGCCAAGAAACGGGGGCGAAGTGAGGCGTGGGTCGAGAAGGCGGTTCGGAAGAGCGAATCGATCACCGCCGAGGAGGCCCTCCGGCTCCATGTGATCGATTTTGTGGCGGCGGATCTGAACACGCTTCTGGAGCAGGCGGACGGCAGAGAGGTTTCCCTGGCAACCGGGAAGAAGGTACTCAGGACAAAAGGGGCCGTCCTGAACGAAAAGAGGATGGGGACCCGTCAGAGGATCCTTTCCGTTCTGAGCGACCCGAATATCGCCTATCTCCTGCTGCTGATCGGCCTTGCCGGGCTCTACTTCGAATTTTCCAATCCGGGCGCCATCCTGCCCGGCGTCATCGGAGGCATCTCCCTGATCATGGCCTTCTTTGCGATGCAGACCCTGCCCGTCAATTACGCCGGGGTCGCCCTGATCCTCTTTGCCATCATCCTGTTCATCGCGGAGATCAAGGTCGTAAGCCACGGCATCCTCACCATCGGGGGAATCGCCTCACTCGTCATCGGTTCCCTGATGCTCTTCCAGACCCCCGAACCGTCGCTGCGGGTCTCCTGGGGCGTTCTCATTCCGGCGGTGACGGTCACGTCGCTCTTCTTCATCGTCGTCATCGGGATCGCCCTCAAGGCGCAATTGCGAAGGCCTCAAGGCGGAAAGGAGGGGATGGCCGGCGAGGAGGGAAGGGCGGTAAGCGATGTCTTTACGGAGGGAACGGTCATGATCCGCGGGGAATACTGGAGCGCTTACAGCGACGCTCCTATCGTTGCAGGCTCGCAGGTCCGGGTGGTCCGGGTGGAGCACCTGAAACTAAAAGTGGAACCTATCGAAAAATAATGAGGGAGGTCAGTCATGTACACAGTCATCGTCGTGGTTGTTCTGGTCGTCATGTTTCTCGCGTCGGCCATCCGGATCCTCAACGAGTACGAAAGGGCAGTCATCTTCCGCCTGGGGCGGGTCATCGACACGAAGGGGCCGGGACTCATCATCCTGATCCCCGTCGTCGATAAGATGGTCAAGATCGACATGCGGACGATCACCATGGACGTCCCGTCCCAAGACGTCATCACCCGGGACAACGTCTCGATCAAGGTCAACGCCGTGGTCTATTTCCGGGTCGTGGACGCCAATCCCGCCGTGATCGGAGTCGAGAATTATCTCTATGCGACTTCGCAGCTCGCCCAGACGACCCTCCGGAGCGTCTGCGGCCAGATGGAACTGGACGAGATCCTCTCGGAGCGGGAGAAGATCAACCTTCAGCTCCAGGAGATCCTGGACCGGAGCACCGATCCCTGGGGGATCAAGGTCTCGCTCGTGGAGGTGAAGCACATCGACCTGCCCGAGGAAATGAAACGGGCGATGGCGAAGCAGGCCGAGGCCGAGCGGGAGAGGCGGGCGAAGGTGATCAATGCGGAAGGCGAGTTCCAGGCCGCCCAGAAGCTGATCGAGGCCGCGGCGCTCATGCAGACCCAGCCGATGTCCCTGCAGCTCAGGTATCTCCAGACGCTCAACCAGATCGCTGCGGAGAACAACTCGACGACGGTCTTCCCGATACCGATCGATCTCTTCACGCCGTTCCTGAAACTGGCGGAGAAGATGTAGCACATTGATAACCAAAGGAAATAAATCAAACCATCCGGCTGTTGACTGGTACGATTCAGGCGGGAGGTCACTCATCGTCTGTGATTTTGACGGGACGGTCTGCCGGGTGGACATGGGCAACGCACTTCTCAAGCGTTTTGCCGACCGATGGGAGGAGATCGACCGTTCCTATTCTACAGGGGAGGTCGGTTCCAGGGTGGCCTACAGACAGCTCGCGCCCCTGTTCAGGGCGAACCGGACGCAGGTTCTGGAATTTGTCCTTCGTCGCGAACGACTGGATCCTTTCTTTCCGGAATTCCTGAGCTTCTGTCGAGGGCGTGGGATCGATCTTAAGATCGTCTCCGACGGCCTCGACGTCTATATCGAGGCGATCCTTCGGAAATACGGTCTCGATGTCGAATTCTTTTCCAACCGCCTCGTCTTTCAGGAGGGAGACAGGATAGACTTTGCATTCCCACCGATCAGCGGGGATTGCGGCCGGTGCGGCAACTGCAAACGTTCTCTCCTTGGCCGTTTCCGGAACACCTACGACCGGATCATCTACGTCGGCGACGGTTATTCCGACGTCTGCCCCGCCCGTGATGCGGATCTGGTCTTCGCGAAGGAGACCCTCTTCAAAAAATGCATGAAGAACGGCACGCCCTGTCTCCGCTACGATGATTTCGGCGATATCCGCCACTGCCTGGAGAAAAACCTCGTCATCAACCACTTCGGTGATGAAGCCCTGAAGGTTTTCGATGTGTAGGGAAGGCATTGGCTTCCTGAACTCATTAGATTTGCCTTTATTGCGGGCAGGCAACCACTTCAAATACAAGTCAATGATTGACTTTTCTGATCAATTTATTGATAATCGGTTGAAAGGTGGCATATTCGGGGGATGATCGGGGTTGAGGTGTGCTTCCTGAAAGTGGTAAACTGAAAAATATCATTAATGTTGTAGATTTCAAATGAAAATTGTGCTATCGGACAACTATATAAAAATGCAGTTGAAAAAGTTCCGTCCCGTATGACCGTGCTGGAGGGAAATATGGACTGGCTGACAAATACCCCGTTTCTTATAAAGAGCGGGGTATTTTATTACAGATGAGTTGGTCTCAAGGGGTTTTATACTGATCTGCATAAACAATATTGGCTGATAATGAGGTAGAAGAATGAAATCGGTTCGAGATCTAGAGCTCGGCTTTAGAGACGCTGAGAACTATCGGCGTCGCGAAAACAAGAATCTCTTTAACAACATTTTCTTACGTACCCCTGATCTTGACCTTCTGTGCGAGCCGAACGTGTTCTTCCTTGTTGGCGAGAAAGGTACCGGAAAGACAGCATATGCGGTCTACCTATCAAACAACGACTACAAGAACCACCGTGCAAGCCTTCGCTACATCCGAGAAACTGAGTATCAGAAGTTTGTCGAAATGAAGAAGGCGAGGAATCTGACTCTCTCAGATTAC
>JAHJQP010000043.1 GCA_018819165.1 Pseudomonadota bacterium | reverse complement strand
CATCGTAAGAAAATCGGGAGCTGTCCCCCCTTTTGAGGAGGTGAAAGAGACGACATGAAGAGGAATGTCCGGCTTGTCCACTTGGCTTTGCAGATCGTGGCAGTTCTTGTTCTCCTTGTGGTTTCCGTTGTCCGCGTGCATTCATTTGACGCGGATGTTTCGAGGGAGACATTAAAGGGGTTGACCGGTTTTTACGTCGTGATCGAGGAATTGAATCCGAATATTGCCAAGTACGTGGAGGTCCAGAAGATCCGGATCAGCTCGCAGCAATTGAAAAGCCATGTGGAGAACCGCCTGCAAAAGGCCGGCATCAGGAGCCTTTCGTGGGACGAGATGACAAAGACCCCGGGGAGCCCGGTGCTTTATGTCTGCGTCAATACCCACGAATATGAGAAATTCTGGTACGCCTACGATATCCGGGTGGAGGTGAGGCAGTTGGTGACCCTGGTGAACCAGCCGGGGAAAATGATCACCGGGGAAACCTGGTCGGTGAACATGACCGGCATCATGAATATCGGCCAGATTCAGACCCTGTATAACAACCTGGAGGTTCTGCTTGGCCGGTTTATCCAGGCGTATAATGCGGTGAATAAGAAATAAAGATAGGAAAAGGGGGGACAGCTCCCGATTATTCATAGTTCCCCTTGACAACGTTCTGAAATCATTATTATACTGATCCCCGAAAACGGCAGAAGACCATGGAGGATAATATGGGCGGCAGAGTGGTCAGTTTACCGCAGGAATCGATTGTTCATATGCTGAAAGCACTTCCGGAAGATGCATTGGTGGATATATTCTGGAGGACGTTTATCGAAGTCGACAGATCCCCGATGACAAGCAGCGAAAGAGCTGATCTTGAGACAGCGGTGCAGGAATTCAAACAGGGTAAAACCGTCAAGTGGGAAGATCTACGATAGAATTCTCGAAAAACGCAGCGAAGGACTACCAAAGGCTTCCACAGGATTATAAAGCTCTGGTTGATGCATCTCTTTCTCGGCTGGCTAACGGAGTTCCGATGGATGTCAAACCGATCACCGGCGAAAAAGACATATACCGGATCAGGGTAGGCAGATACCGGATCTTGTTTAAGAAAATAGAAAGTACTTTATTAATTGCGAAAATTGGTCCGAGGGGTGACTTTTACAAATAGAGAGCAGAGGAAGGACAGGATGCTGAAGAAAAGGGCGTTGGCCCTTTTTTTTGTATCGTCGCTGGTCGTGGCGCTGATCGGGACCGCGGCGGCGGGGGATGAGCCGTTCGACGGGCCGGCGAACTGGGGCGGGACGGGGCTGATGGAGATCCCCTCGGCGCGGGTCCTCAGGGAGGGGCGATACCGCGTCGGGGCGGCCCAGATGGATCCCTACCGGTATTACTACGGGGCGGTGAGCCCGCTGAAGGGGCTGGAGATCGGGGGGCGGATCACAGAAGTGCTGGGTGTGCCGGCGCTTACGGCGGGGTATGGCAACTACAAGGACAAGGCCATCGATTTGAAATACCAGTTTATGCCGGAGGGGAAGTGGATGCCGGCCCTGGCGTTCGGGATCATGGACCCCCACGGGACGCGGGTTTACGCTTCCCAGTACGTCGTGGCGAGCAAACAGATCTATCCGTTCGATTTTACGATCGGGTTTGGGAACGGGCGTTTCGGGAAGCGGCCGCTGCCCTCCCAGGGCGAAGGGGTGAAGATCGAGATGTTCACCGACAACACCTCCTGGCGGGCGGACGGGCAGTTCTTCTGGGGGATCGAGTTTGCCGCGACGGAGCGGATCTCGCTGATGGCTGAGTACAACCCGATCCGCTATCAGGAGCAGACCGGCGATCCGGCGCAGGCGAAGTATTTCACCGAGGCCGTCCCCTCCAAATTCAACTTCGGCCTCCGCTGGCGTCCCCTGGACTGGCTGGAAACGGATGTGGGCTGGCAGCGGGGGAATCAGATCGGCGTGAATCTGTCTGTTGCCTTCGATCTGGGGGTGCCCCTGATTCCGCTCTATGATCATCCGTACAAGGAGAAACCGGAGCACCGGCTGAATCCGATCGAGGAGCGGATCGCCCGGGGGCTCGCGGCCTCCGGCTTCGGCAGCATCGCCGTACGGCTGGTCGGGGAGGAGCTCAGGATCGAGGCCCAGAACGTCAAGTACTACTATACTCCCCGGGCGCTCGGCGTGATGCTCCGCCTCGCCGTGGAGATGGCGCCGGCCGATGTGCGGACTTTGCGTTTGGTCGTGACGGAAAACGGCATCCCGATGGCGGCGATGACGGCCGCCCGTGAGGATGCGGTTCTGTTTACTACGGAGAAGATTACCGCTAAGGAGTTTCTTACGCTGGCCGGGATGGAGACGGATGTTTCCGAGGGCCTGCCCGTGAAGAAGAAGCTTGACGACTATTGGGATTACGGCCTGAACCCCTCCTTTAGGACCTTCCTCAACGACCCCTCCGGGTTCTTCAAGTACCGCTTCGGCGTGCGGGGGTGGGTGGGCTTCTTTCCCTGGCCGGGGACGTCTCTCGTGACGGGCCTGGAAGCGTATCCCCTGAATACGGTTTCCTCCTCCAACGCCCCGTCTGAGACGGCGGTGCGGACGGACATCGTCCCCTACCAGCAGAACAAGGTCGTCTTGGGGATCCTGATGGCCGAGCAGATCGAAAAGTTTCCGCACGAGATCTACGGACGCCTCTCCGCGGGGATCCTGGAGGTCCAGTACGCCGGGGTTGACGGGGAGGTGGCGATGCCGCTCTTCGGCGGGCGGCTGATGGTAGGGCTCTCGGGGAGCGTTGTGAAGAAGCGGGACCCGGATCAGGTCTTCGGGTTCAAGGAGAACGACTTCAAGGACCGCTATGAGACGGCCTTTCTCAACACGCGGCTGAATCTGCCGGAGTTGGAGGCGTCGGTCGATCTGAAGACGGGGCAGTTTCTGGCGGGCGACCGGGGGACGCGCATCACGCTCTCGAAGTTCTTCAACGGCGTCGTCCTGTCGGCCTGGTACAGCCAGACTGACACGGACCTCTTCACGGATTCCTTCAACCGGGGGTACCACGACAAGGGGATAGCGATCACGATCCCGATGCGGCTCTTCAATAAGACGGATACGAAGACGGCGTACGGCTTCGGCATCTCCCCCTGGACGCGCGACGTGGCCCAGGATATCGACCACTTCACCACGCTGTTCGATTTCATCGGGCGGGATGCACAGATCTATTTAAAGAAAGACGCCCCCTCCCGCGATTACCGAAACGCCGGCTTCTAAAGGGGGGACAGCTCCCGATTCACTCAGCCTTCCATCCTTAGAATGTCATGGGTGCCGATCCGGCGGAAGAGAACCTTGCCATCAGCAAAATGGCAAGTGAAGCGGTAGTTGGCGGTCACGGAACCTTCCCATCGATCTGCGTTCCCGATGAGTCTTTTGACCCGGAGTTTTAATAGGGGGACAGCGCCCCTATTTTTTCTTGACGGGCCAATCGAATAGCTTTAACATAATCATATGCCAAGAATGTCTCGTGCCGTTGCGGTCGGTTACCCCCACCACATCACGCAGCGTGGTAATTACCGCCAGAGTGT
>JAHJQP010000042.1 GCA_018819165.1 Pseudomonadota bacterium | reverse complement strand
TCGCTGACGTTGTAGCCCCTCACGACGGTCTTTTCTTCCGTCTTGTACGAAATGGCAGTCTTTCTCTTAAACAACGGTTGTCTATCCATCTAAGCTCCCTCCAAATCGCGTTTACATTCGATTATTACTCCAAACCTCATCTTCTCCATTCTTCCGATTCCGGCCCTTTTATCGACCGACGCGGTCGCCGCCTGCATGACACCCCGGTTCCTGTCCCGGCCGCTCTTAACGACGGGATAAAAATAGTGGCGCATTGTAAAAAAAGCGTTAAGTATAAGTCAAACTAATAATAATTATCATTATCATAAGTATATATTATAAAAGACTACTAACCAAAGGCAGCTTCGCAACGAGCGCTTTGTCAAACCGGCGCCTCTATCGGCTCAGACCAATGGCGACCACCCCCACGGTGATCAAAAGGGCGCCGAGCAGCTTCTGCGGCCCATGCTTCTCCCCCAGCAAGACAATCCCGTAATAGGCCGACAGGACGATGCTGACTTCGCGGACCGCCGCCACGTAACTTACCTTGCTCATCTGCAGGGCGAAGAGGATCATCAGATAGGTGAAAATGCTGAGAAAACCCACTATGATAATGGAGCCCGAATGCCGCCGCCATTCCGTTTTCAGCAGACCGCGTTCCCGGATCAGGACCCAGGGGGTGATCGTCAACCAGGTGATGATGACCATAAGATAGATGTAGACCGGCGGATAGACCAACCCCACGCCGACCTTGTCCACGATCGAGTAGGCAGCGATGGCACATCCCGTGGAAAGCGCCCAGAGGGAGGCGCCGCTCCGGAGAGCCAGAAAAGGCTCAAGAAATGCCGCACCGGTAAAGGTGCGGAGATGAACGCAGTAGATGCCACTGATGATCATGGCGATCCCCATCGCACCCAGGAGGGCAATCTCCTCGTGGGGCAGGAGCACGGCAAGAATCGGGACGAACATTGGACCCGATCCCCTGGCCAGCGGATAGACCAACGAAAGATCGCCCCGCTGATAGGCGCCCCCCATGAACCAGAAATAGACCCCGTGGATAAGGCCGGTGGCTGCGATGCAGAGCCACCCCGCGGGGGGGATGGTGATCTTCGGGTAATAGTAAAGAAACACGGGGGCATAGATGATCGCCGATACCAGGAGGAACCACCAGATGAAAACGATCTTTCGCTCGCTCTTCTTGAGCAGGAAGTTCCATCCCGCATGCAGAAAAGCGGATGCCAGAACGATGCCCAGGACTATGCCGCTCACTGCACCGTCTCCTCTTGCGTCCTGTCTTCCGAATGCCTACAGGACATCTTCGAGTATCTCTGCCGCCGCCTGGACAAACTGGGGGCATCGTTCGGTGAAAAGCCCTTTTTGGCGCGCCTGCTCCAACCCCTCCGGCGTGGAGATATCGCAGCCCAAGAGATCGCGGCAGAGGATCGAGCTGTGGCGCAACCGGAAACGGCCGGCATAGTCCCGGACAAGGGCATATGTCTTCTCCTTCGTCTCCTTGTCCTTCGCCTCGGTATGGCCGTGCTTCAGCCCGATCACGATCAGGGCGCCCGTGACGGCCCCGCAGACCTCGCCCAGGCGCCCCATACCGGCGCCCAGCCCGGAGGCCGCCCGGAGGGCCGTCTCCCCTTTCAGGCCAAACTCGCCGCCGTAGGTGGAGAGGATCGCCTGCGAACAACTGAAACCCTCCCGGAAACAACCGACGGCCGCCTCGACCTTGCTGTTCATGACATCTGCCTCCCGTCAATTCCCATAATAAAATTCCCCTTGCCTTCACCTCATGAATCCAGGGGGACTGTGTTTCGCGAAATAATATAATGGATGGCGGCCGTCGTCAAATGCTAAATGCGGGGTGACATAATCATATTGCATTCACAATGCTAAATGCGGGAGCGAATTGCCTCAAATAAAATGTGGTTCATCCGTATTCACCATAGTTAAAAAACTGAATATGAAGGTCGTCTTAAGGTGAACACCCGATCTTCTGAACTTTTTCTTGAATACCGGATGAGATGTGCAAATGACAGCTGACACATCCCCAAATCGGATTGCTCAACCGGAAGATTGGCCAACCCGATACACACCTTCCATCATCACCGATACCGCATCCATATTTTGTGGCCAACATTCAATTGACACACAAGATCCTTCTTCATATACTCCCACCGTGAAAAAGGAAGTTCTTGTCACTGATAAAACAAAAATTGGCCGATTGATCGCTTGGGGTGGCGAGCACTTTGTATATGAATATGATACTGATAGTGTGATAAAATTTTCAATTCTTTACTTTTTTCTTGGTTCCAAAGCAAAAGAAAAGGCTACCCAAGATTATGACACTTGCAAGAAGTTTTTTGGAAAATATCTCTTAGAAACTGAAATCGCCATCTCATCAAATAATGAACATATAGTCCAAATACAACCTAAAATAGTAGGACATTTTTTAACAAAAAAAGATTTAGAACATGAATATATTCAAAGACAATTCAAAGAAATCGTAAATCGTTATCATTCGATGATTAAAACAACAAATACAGAGATTGACCTCATCGGTAGGGCAGGAGCATTTAGGAGATGCTTAAGTAATATTTTTGTAACCCCAAATAATGAGTTATTCATCATTGATGCCACTTTGATGGAAGTAACAGGCTTTTTAAGGCCTATTGTTTTTTTAATCAGAACATTTATCACCTGGAGACAAAATTCTACGATCAAGTTTTTTCTGAGATAGGATAATGGGATCAGGAGCCCTTTCAGTGAAGAGAAACCCGGAAAACGAGGTTATGGCGCTGATTACCCAAAGAGCGGCAGACATCCGCCCCTTCATTGTCATGGATGTTCTGGAAGCCGCCCAGGCGATGGAGCGCAATGGTGAAGATGTCATTCATCTCGAAGTCGGCGAGCCCGATTTTGATACGCCGGAGTGCATCAAAGTGGCTGGATTCCGCGCCCTGCACGAAGGCAAGACCCACTACACCCACAGCCTGGGACTTCTGGAATTGAGAGAGGCGATCTGCGATCACTACCGGCAGCGTTACGGTGTAATCGTTTCCCCTGAACAGGTCATCGTGACCTCCGGCACCTCACCGGCAATGATGATCCTTTTCTCGACGATTCTCGAACGGGATGATGAGGTCATCATCTCCGATCCCCACTACGCCTGTTATCCCAATTTCATCCGTTTCTTCGGAGGGAAACCGATCTGCATCCCTGTCCATGAAGACGAGGGATTCCAATACACACCGGCCGCCATCCGGGAAATGATCCATCCGTGCACCAAGGCCATTCTGATCAACTCCCCTTCCAATCCGACGGGCAATCTGCTGAGCCGGGAGAGAATGGAGGAAATCGCCTCGTTCGGAGTGCCCGTCATCTCCGACGAAATCTATCACGGACTGGTCTATGGGGAAGCGGAGCACAGCATCCTGGAATTCACCGACAACGCCTTCGTGCTGAACGGCTTCTCCAAGGCTTACGCGATGACGGGCTGGCGCCTGGGCTACCTCATCGCACCGCGTATGCTGATCCGTCCAATGCAGAAGATCCAGCAAAATCTCTTCATCTCCGCCAACGCCTTCGTCCAATGGGCCGGAGTCGCCGCCCTCCGGGAGGCGGAACCGGACGTGCTCCGGATGAAGGAGCTCTATAATGAAAGAAGAAAATTCATGATCCATCGTCTGCGGGAACTGGGGATGGGCATCCGGGTCGAACCCACGGGCGCCTTTTATGTGCTCGGCAACGTCAAGGCCTTCACTCGGGATTCCTATGCATTTGCATTTGATATCCTCAAGCGAGCCCATGTCGGTGTCGCCCCCGGTATCGACTTCGGTATGAACTGCGAGGGCTACCTCCGTTTCTCCTATGCCAATTCCCTTGAAAACATCCGGGAAGGGATGAACCGTCTGGAGAGTTATCTGAAGGAAATCAAGTGAATCACCTGACCTCCGGCAAAGCCGGAGGTATGAATTTGTGAACCGCTCAAAGCGGTTTGTTTATTGACCACATGAAGGTGGTTCTTCTCCAAACATACTCCGTTGATCGAGATGATCTTTCCCGGCGGCCTGCAGCCCGAACAGGCCCTGTAACGATCCCATGATGATCGGCCCGGACAAAGGCCGCTGCTGATTGGCTTTTAGAAAGGAGCAATTGTTTGACATTTAAGGACCTTTCCATTATAGTGGCCCCCGAATTTCTGAGACCGAGGGTTGGCGCCATGCAGATACAGGATGTCTTCCGCTATTTCCGAAATGATCTGATGCGGGTCGAGGAGCACATGGAAAAGTATCTCCTTTCTGAAGTGCGACTCATCCCGGAGATCATTCACCATCTGATCGGCAGCGGCGGCAAGCGGTTCAGGCCCCTCCTCCTTCTGGCCACCTCGGAACTGTGCGGTTACCGCGGGGAGCGCCTTTACCCCCTGTCGGCCATCATCGAGTTCATCCACACCGCCACTCTCCTTCACGACGACGTGATCGACCATGCGGAAACCCGGCGGGGTAAGGCTTCCGCAAACCGGGTCTGGGGGAATGCAGCAAGCGTCCTCGTCGGGGACTATCTCTACTCCAAATCCTTCCGGTTGATGACCGACGACGGCAACCTGGCCATCATGAAACTCATTTCCACCACCACAAACACGATGTCGGAGGGAGAGGTCTTTCAGCTGATGAAGATGGGCGACGTCAGCATCACCGAAAAGGAGTACCTGTCGATCGTCGAGAAGAAAACTTCCATCCTCATCTCGGCTGCCTGCGCCATCGGAGGCATTCTCGGAAACGCCGCCGACACTCAGATCGAGGCCCTGACCCGTTTCGGGATGAGGCTGGGCACCGCCTTCCAGATCACGGACGACACCCTCGATTACGTGGCGAAGGAGGAGGAATTCGGCAAGGAGATCGGCCAGGACCTCAAAGAGGGGAAATTGACGCTGCCGCTCATCAGGACCATTAAGAAGTGCACCCCGGAGGAACGGCTGCTCATCCGGAAGGGGGTCGAAGAAAGGTCCGAAGGGGCTATCGCCGAAATCATGACCCTGATCCCCCGCTATGACGGCATCCCCTACGCCATGGCCAAGGCCAAATCCTGCATCGACGATGCCAAGGGGTTCCTGACCTCCTTTAACGACTCGGAAGTGAAAACGGCTCTCCACACCATAGCCGACTACATTATCGAAAGACGCCTTTAGACGCCCCCTGATGACATGCTGAACGAAAGCCTTCTGGAAAAATACGCCGATGTGCTTCTCTGGGGTTTGCGGACGGCCCGGAGAGAGCGTTTCCGAAAAAGGAACGTGATCCTGATCCAGTACGACCACGCCGCCCTCAAGCTCTCGGAAATTCTCTATGATAAAATCATCACCGAGGGTATGAACCCGATCCAGCGGATGGGGCTCACGATCGGCATGGAGCGTTCCTTCTACGGGAAGGCCGGCGGACGCCAGCTGGTCTTTCAACCTCCGGGGGAGAAGGAGCTCTGCGGGAACCTCCACGGGCGGATCTACCTCCACGCCCCGGATTCCCTGACCCACCT
>JAHJQP010000232.1 GCA_018819165.1 Pseudomonadota bacterium | reverse complement strand
CGGCACGGTGGCCAGGCCGCGGACGCACGTCTCGGCGTGCATCTCCCGGCTCTTGACGCCGGTCATGATCTCGAACAGCGTGCTCTTCCCGCTTTGGGGAAGCCCTATGATCCCGATTTCCATTGTCTTTTACCCTCGAAATAGGGGGACAGCGCCCCTATTTTCAGTAGGGGAAATAGGGGCGCTGTCCCCCCATTAAGGCCTTCTCGATCCGGGACAGCGCCTCCTCCAGGCGGGCGTCGGGCACGGTCAGGGAGATCCGGATGAACCCTTCGCCGTACTGGCCGTAGGCAGTGCCGGCCGCCACGACGACGGCCGCCTTCTCGAACAACTGGTTTGTGAACTCTAAAGAACCCATACCCTTCGGCGTCGGGACCCAGAGGTAGAAGGTCCCCTTCGGCGGGTTGAAGTCGATGCCGATCCTGGCCAGGGTCTTTAGGACCTTCTCCCGCCTCCGGGTGTAGACAGCGAGCACCCTGTCGATATTTCCCGCCTCCTCACGGAGCGCCTTGATCCCCGCGTACTGGATAGCGTTGAAGATCCCGGAGTCGGTGTTCTCCTTCACCTTGCTGATCGCCGCGATGAGCCCGGGGTTCCCCGCGGCCATCCCGATCCGCCAGCCCGTCATGTTGTAGGGTTTGGAGAGGGAATTCAGTTCGATTCCCACCTCCTTCGCCCCGTCGGCGATCAGAAAGCTGAGCCGCTCCTGGCCGGCAAAGACGATCTCGCTGTAGGGGTTGTCGTAGCAGACGGCGATGTCGTTTTTCTTCGCGAAGGCGACGAGCCGATCGAGGAACTCCCGGGTGGCGCAGGCGCCGGTCGGGTTGTTGGGGTAGTTGAGGAACATCCCGCGCGCCTTTTGGACGATCTCCTCCGGGATCTCCTCAAAGACGGGGAGGTAGCCGTTCTCAGGCAGGATCGGGACGTTGTAAGGTATCCCGCCCCCCATCAGGATGCTCGCCCGGTAGGCGGGGTAGCCGGGGTCGGTCATCAGGACGACGTCGCCGGGGTTGATCCGGGCCATGACGAAGTGGTGGCACCCCTCCTTGGAGCCGATCAGCCCCAGGAGTTCCGTCGCGGGGTCGAGCCTCACCCCGTAGCGGGTCTCGTACCAGCGGGCGACCTCGCGGCGGAAGGCGAACATCCCCTTCTCCTCGTCCGTCGGGTAGCGGTGGTTCTCCGGGTCGCGGGCCGTCCGGCAGAGCTCGTCGATGATCGAGTCGGGGGTCGGCTCCACGGGATCCCCGATCGCGAGGCTGATGACGTCCACGCCGTCGGCCTTGGCCCTGGCGATCTTCTTCCTCAGTTCCATGAACAGATAGGGCGGTATCTTCGTCAAACGGTCGGCAATCTGCAATGTCTTTCTCCTTTCCAGCGGTTGATTCCTTACCTATCCTTCCAGGCTTCGTCCCAAAGCGAGCCCTGATATACCACTTTAACCTTTCCTTCGAGATACACCTTCGTGAAACCGTCCTCGGTCCGCTCGAAGTGGATCGTCAATCGCTCGCCGCTTTTCACCCGGACGTCCACCGGGGAGTCCACGAACCCCTTCTTGGCGGCGATCAGGGCCGCGGCGACGGAGCCAGTCCCACAGGCCAGGGTCTCGTCCTCCACGCCGCGCTCGTAGGTCCGGACCCGCAGGGTGTGCTGGTCGTCGACGGCCACGAAATTGGCGTTCGTCCCGGCGGGGTGGTAATGTTCGTGGTAGCGGATCGCCCGGCCGGTCTCGAAGACGGCGAAGTCGTCCGGATCGCGGACGAAATGGACAACGTGGGGGACCCCCGTGTTGATGCTGTGGACGAAGAGCGACTCGTTCTTGATCCGGATCCGGTCGTCCAGGACAAGGTCGCGGGGATCGGTCAGGCGGAGCTTGACCACGTTCCCCCGGACCTCGGCGTCAATGATGCCGGGCACGGTCTCGAAGGAGACCTTCTCCCCGGCGATCCCCTTGAGGAAGGCGAAGCGGGCGGCGCACCGGCCGCCGTTTCCGCACATCTCCACCTCGGAGCCGTCGGCGTTGAAGAACCGCCACCGGAAATCGACCTTGTTCGACCGCTCGACGAGGATCAGGCCGTCCGCCCCCACCGAAACCTTCCGCTCGCAGACCTTTTTCACAAAGGCAACGACATCCCCCACATCAAGCGACCCGTCCCGGTTGTCTATCAGGATGAAGTCGTTGCCGCTTCCGCTCATCTTATAGAATTCGATCATAATCTTTCCTCCGCTGGAAAAGGGGGGACAGCTCCCGATTTTTTGGAAAAAATCGGGAGCTGTCCCCCCTTTTCCCCTTTTCATTCTAGATAGCAGATCGCCCGCTGACTTTGCGGATCGGCCACAACGTGGGCGTAGAGACCGCCCGTCGTTGCCGGCAGGTCGAAGACGCGGATGACTTCCCCAAACCGACCCGCATCCGGCAGGAGGTCCGTCAGAATATTCGGAAGGCTCTCGAACACCTCCCGGTTGAACTCCGCCTCCGGGTCGTTCGGGAAGACGGGCAGGTAGATGATCTGCGCCTCGACGAGGTCGAGGAAGAAATGGGTCCCGTAGGAGACCTCCGGCACCTGCCCCGCCTCTTCCCGCGCCATCTCCACCAGGACGGTCGTGTTGCTGATGTCGGCATAGCTCGCGTTCACGCCGAGGTTGATATTGCTGCTCCCCCAGCGCCCCGGCCCCATCATCAGGATCCGGCCCTGCGCAACGGCGGGATTTTCGTTGATCCGTCCGACGATGCGGCCGAAGGACTTCTTTGTCTCCGGGGAGTCGATGGCGCCGTACCATTCCGGATCGATGTAGAGGAGGTAGCGGATGGGCGGCGTGACGCCGCCGCTGATCGTCCGACCCGACCGGAAGAGGACCCGCTCCGGCGGGATACCCTCGGGGAGCTGAACCGGACCCGTAGCCCCGGGGAGCTTCATCGGGCGGCACTGGAGGAGGTTGATCCGGACCCGGCCCGCCGCATCCACCGCGGCCGTGAATTCCGTGTCGAGCGGCTGGCCGTAGGCCTTTTCCAGGCGGGTCAGCATCTCTCCGATTAGTCGGACGAAGGCGGTTTTGACGAGGAGGTTGTTGAAGGTAAGGACCAGCTCGTCCTGGGTGGTCTCCAGGCGGCTCGTCCAGGGGTCCGCCGGATAGCCGTCCTTCATCAGGGAGACGAGGAGGTAAAGGTTCGGGTAGTCGCGGCCCTCCAGGACTTCCATGAGCGGCCTGGTCGTCAGAGTATTTTCCTCAAGATCGATAAGGTCGACCTCCCACTGGGAGTACTTGGCGATCTTGGCGCCGGACTCGGGCCGCAGCTGGGGGTGACTCACGGCGATCATCCGGGGGTAATCGTTTCCGACCCGGTTCACCGCCCGGGTGCCCAGGCCGAAGACAAGACGGATCATCCCCCTGGCGGGGTCGATCCGGTCCGTCCAGGCGTAGGGGTTCCGGGAGAAGGCCACGCCGGCCAGGCTCGGGAAGAAGAACTGTTTGTAAGGTGTTCCGGAAACGCGCTGGACGAGGATCGCCATCTGCTCGTCGCTCTCTCCCAGCCCCCGCGCCCGCCTGTAGGTCATTGCGTCCGGATTTATGGCGCTCGCGTAGACGAGCTTCACGGCACGGAGAAACGCCTCCAGGCGCTCCTCCGGCGTTCCCTGGTTGGCGCAATACTCGCTGCGGTACTTGCCGGCAAAGGCGTTCCCGAAGCTGTCCTCAAGCAGACTGCTGGAGCGGGCGATGATCGGCGCCTGGCCGAAGTAGGCAAGCATATCCCGGAACTGCTCCATGATCTCCGGCGGAAACCGCCCGGCGAGAAAGCGCTTCTCGACCTCCGCGAATTCCTCGTGTGAAATCTGGGTGGCACGGGAGAGCTGGAGGCGCAAGCGGAAAAGGTCGTTGTTCACCAGGAAGGTGAAGAAGACATCCGAGCCGATGTAGAAGGAGTCGTGGGCATCGAGGATCTCGGAGAAGTCCGTCTCTCCCGGCACTGCCATGAGGATGCGCCGGGCTACAAGCATCCCCGCCGCCTTGCCGCCGATCCGCCCCGAACCGATGAGGCGGTCGCGGATGTCGAAAAGATCGTTGAGCGTGACGTAGTTGTCCACCAGGCGGCTGAACTCCGGATGGGTCCCGATCATCATCCGGGAGAGCTCCTGCTTGAGGGCTGCGACTTCCGGAGTCTTCTCATCGAGGTCCATCCCCGTTTCGCGATACTGCATGAGCCTCCGGTAGACGCTCTCCCAGGGGGCGATCGATTTCGCCATCACCTGGAGCGGCCCGCGGCCCGCCGAAGCCGACAGGGCCGCGGCCTCTCCGCTCCCGAAAACCGGCGTCCAGGACGGGTCCGACATCACGTGGGGGAGGAACATCTGGGGGGAATAGCGGTCCCATACCTTGAGCGGATGGAGGTACATCTCCCCCTTCGCCTGGTAGATATCGAGGAGGACCTGCGTGGTGTCCCTGATCCTGGCGACGGCGCCGTGGCTGTGCTGGCCGCGGGTGAGGGCGAAATAGGCGACCGTATCGAGTTCGAAGAGGAAGGGACAGGTGACCTGGAAGAAGTTGGCCAGGAGTTCGTCGGTGGCCCATTCGACGACGAGCGCCGAGAGGCTGTCGAAAACGTAGAAGACCTCCCGGCCCTCCGCTTCGATGATCTGGTGGAGGGCGCCGCTGAAAGCATCAAAACCGAGATGGGGATCGACCGGGATCGTCACGAGGCCGTCGAGCGGCGGAAGGATCGGGGCATGGGGGGCAAAGCGCAGGTAGATGCACCGCTTCCCGTCCCGGATCGCCTGCCGGGCGAAAGGCTCCGCAAAGTACCGGTAATCATCGAGGCTGTCCACCTGCCAGACGACGTTGTCCCCCAGCCGGAGCCCCTGGAGCACATGGTCCAGTGCGATAAGGCCGCTGGTCACCATTCTTGAATGCATTCTTAATCCCTATTATTGCCGGGGTCAGCTCCCCTTTCATGTCCGCGGATTTGACTTAAGCGTTGCAGGATATAAATATCTTTTTTGACCGGAATTTTCAACCGAAAGCTCATTCTCCCGCAAACAAAATAAAATAAAGAGGGGGACAGACTGGTCGTCTGTCCCCCTCCGATCTGTTTCCCTGCCCCTCGGTTACGGGGGCAGGGACGTTTTTCCCAAGTTAACCCATCACCCGACGATCCGGCGGAACCTTCTCATCCGCAGGATCATCACCTTGCCCGCCGTCAGGACGCCGATCAGGAGGATCAGGATCAGTACCTTTGGCTGGATTACCGCAACCACATTTGCAGTTGTTCATTTATTCTCCTTTTGTCGAGCATATAAAGAGTATTGTCGGTGTGGAGCATACGTTATAACTGAGTCTAACAATCCTGCACGCTGACATTGTTCGCTGGCTCAGGGGCAGGCCTTCTTTATCTCGCCTCATTCCCATATGTCCCTTCCTTCAGTAAGGGCCTCTGAGTTGCACGCCACGTATCTTTTATACACCGATAAATCATGCTCCGAAAAACAGCAAAAAATCACTTCCATTGAAGTTGTATTCTCCTTCAGGAAGTCCCGGACTGTACTTACGGCGATTTGGGTAGCCTCCTCAATTGGATAACCGTAGACGCCGGTACTTATCACAGGAAATGCAATAGTTCTAACTCCGTTCTCATGTGCGACTTCCAAGCACCGTCGATAGCAATCAGCCAACTTCGCTTTTTCTCCAGCTTTGCCGCCATGCCACACGGGTCCGACCGTATGAATGACGTACTTCGCAGGCAAGCTGTACCCCCTGGTGATTTTGGCGTCACCAGTACGGCACCCGCCGAGTGTTCGGCATTCCGCCAATAACTCCGGCCCTGCTGCACGATGAATGGCCCCGTCCACTCCGCCGCCTCCCAAGAGTGACGCATTTGCCGCGTTGACTATAGCGTCAATCTGAAGAGTAGTAATATCTGCTTGTATTGCTTTCATATTCACGTTTCGCCATGATCACGATTCAGTTTCTTTAAGCGTAAAAAAGGATGCCGCAAAAACCATCGCAACCTGAATCCTAATATTTTAGTAACGTTCAAAAGGTGGGTCAAAAAGTAAATTGAAAAAATCACGGTCTCTCTTTAGGGTACGTTTTGAGAAACAAAAACCTTGAAGGAGAGACCGTGATGAAAAGATGTGTCAGTATAACATGTGATTTTGATCT
>JAHJQP010000231.1 GCA_018819165.1 Pseudomonadota bacterium | reverse complement strand
GAACTTCAATCACCGGGCTGTTTCACCCGTCGGCGCCCGGGGGTTGATGCAACTCATGCCGGCCACGGCGGCCACGCTGCAAGTCCAGGATTCCTTCCATCCCGAAAAAAATATCGATGGAGGCGTCCGCTACCTGCGCTATCTTATGAATCTGTTCAACGGCAATCTTCCCCTGGTGCTGGCCGCATACAACGCCGGCGAAAATTCTGTAATTCGTTACAACAACCACATCCCCCCCTATCAGGAGACACAGGTCTATGTAAAACGGGTCCTGGACTATTTCAACAGGTACAGCGGTGGAAACCGGACCCCCTGACCGGGAGGAGTGCATCCCTAAAGCACCGCCTTCTGGAAGGGATAAGGGGCGCAATGCAAACCATGTTTTTTAGCCGGGTGTTTCCGCCCTGGGGGCGGAGATTTACGGGGATCAGGGGGAAGATTTTACCGTCAGATATTTTTTGAGATCGTTCACTCTTTTTTCCTTTATTCCCCGGACAGCCGTAAGATCCGAAATCTCTTCAAATCTCCCTCGTTCCTGCCGCAGCTGCACAACTTGAGCCGCGAGCTTTACGCCGATACCGGGTATCAGCAAAAGCTCCTCCTCCGAAACGCTGTTGAGGTCAACCGGCAGACCCAGGGCAAGCCTCTTGGGGGCGGCCAGATCCCTGATTTTAAGCACACCTCCCTCTGCAGAGATGGAGATGGCAGAATCATCAGAAACCACGGCGCCCGGAATGTCTACCTGATCCAACCTTTCCTCCACCCCCGCGACTTTGAGGATTTCCGGAAGGGCTCTCCCATCCGGAAAGAAATAGATCCCATCCGCCCCCCTGCCGCCGACAACCTCCACCGCAATCATACCCGGGCCTTGGTTTCCCCATGGCAGAGGCGATTCTCGAACCGCACGTCCGGCGTTCAGAAGCTGACCTCCATAGAGGGCCAGGGAGGCGATCAGAACGACCAGGGCGCCCAGGCGCTGTCCCTCGCTGATCAACATCTATGATTCCTTTTCCAACTCGAAGGCATCATGCAGCACGGTAACCGCCAATTCCGTGTATTTAGCCTCTACGACACAGGATACCTTTATTTCGGAGGTGCTGATCATCATGATGTTGATCCCTTCCCTTGCAAGAGTGGCGAACATCTTCGCTGCAACTCCGGAATGGCTGATCATCCCCACACCAATGATGGATACCTTCGCCACATTGTCATCCACCTCCACCTTTTCCGCGCCGACATCTTTGAGCACTTCCGAGATGATTCGAGTCGCCTCACGGATATCCTTCCGGGATACGGTAAAGGTCAGATCAGTATGCCCATCGATGCTCGCATTCTGGATGATCATGTCGACGACGATATTGTGTTCCGAAAGAGGCGTGAACAGACGGGCCGCAACACCGGGCCGGTCCGGAACGTGAACCACCGTGATTTTTGCCTGATCCCGATCATAGGTTACACCGGATACCACTTCCTTCTCCATATCTCTCTCCTCCTTGGTCACCAATGTTCCCCCTTCATCCGTGAATGATGATTTCACATACACGGGCACATTGTATTTCTTGGCGAGTTCCACGGCGCGCGGCTGAAGCACCTTTGCCCCTGCCCTTGCCATCTCAAGCATTTCGTCATAGGTGATCCGGTCCATCCGCCGCGCTCTGGAGCAGATATTGGGATCGGTCGTATACACCCCGTCGACGTCCGTGTAGATGTCACAGACATCAGCCTTCAGCGCGGCCGCCAGAGCCACGGCACTGGTGTCCGATCCCCCTCTGCCCAGGGTGGTGACGTTGTTTTCCCGATCCACACCCTGAAAACCGGCAACGACCACAACGGTCCCCTTCTTGAGTTCATCCAGAATGGCGGTCGTCTCCACCTGCAGGATCCGGGCCTTCTTGAAGGCCTGATCTGTCAGGACCCTGACCTGAAAACCGAGGAAGGATTTAGCAGGGCAGCCCATGCCGTTGAGCATGATCGCCAGGAGCGTCACGGTCACCTGCTCGCCCGTAGAAATCAGGGAGTCGTACTCTCTCGCATCAGGTTCGTCCGCCGCCTTCTGTGCCATATTGATCAAGCGATCCGTCTCCCCGGCCATGGCCGACAGTACAACTACCACATCATTTCCCGCTTCCCTCGTCCGGATGACCTTCCTGGCCACGCTCGCAATCTTGTCGATATTGGCAACCGATGTACCGCCATACTTCTGAACCACAAGAGACATCTATTCAAATCCTCCTTCTTTGAAGGTCCGTTCCCAGAAACCGATCCTCTCCGGGCAAGCGGAAAACTCTATTTTTCTCACATTCTCATCCAGCCAGGAAATAACGATGAAAAGAGCTTCGTCCGGAATGGCATCCAGGATCTTCTCCGCCCATTCAATGACCAGTACGCCGCTGCCGAGAAGGTATTCTTCATACCCCATCTCCTGAAGGTCTGCTGAACCTGTCAGGCGATAGACATCCAGGTGATAGAGGGCGGCTTCCCTTCCGGGATACTCGTTGATGAGGGTAAACGTCGGGGAGGTTACCGTATAACTGCCGGGAACGCCGAGGCCACTGGCAATCCCCTGGGTCAGGCAGGTCTTGCCGGCCCCGAGCTCTCCGGTCAGAGCAACCAGATCCCCACCCTTCAGTCCTCTGCCCAGAATCTTCCCGATCCGGAAGGTCTCCGTAGGACCTTCTGTAATCAGGACGAATGATGATCGATCTCCGGCCACCTCTGTCTGAACCCGCCTTTTCACTGCCCAACAAGCAAGACTTTTGTCTTATTTTTTTACCGCAGAATTTCAGGAGGGGTTTCCCTTCCCGCCTATCAACTGGCTGCCCTCGCCGACGATCAGCTTATGCCCTGATCAAGGCATCCGCCATAGCCGCTACCTTCTTCATTGTCTTGACGTCATGAACCCGGATGACCCGGCTCCCGTTCATGATGGCCGCTGTGACCGCCGCTGCCGTTCCTTCGATCCGTTCCCGAGGGGTCCCTCCCGTGACCGTGCCGATAAATGATTTCCGGGACGCCCCCGTCACGATCGGCCTCCCCAGCACTTTGAATTCGCCGAGATAGCGGATCAACCGCATATTGTCCAGAGCTGTCTTGCCGAATCCCAGCCCCGGATCGACCATGATCTGTTCCGGATCGATGCCGATCTCCCCCGCTTTTTCGATGCGCTTTTGCAGGAAAGCGATGATCTCGCCCCGCAGGGATCGGTATGTCAGGTCCCCCTGCTGCATCTCCTTCGGCTTACCCCGCATGTGCATGAGGATGAGGGCGGCCCTTGCATCGGCTACGACCTTCGCCATGGAATTGTCGAAATCCATCGAACTGACGTCATTGACGATCTCCGCCCCTTCCGCCAAAGCCTCGCGCGCCACGACCGCCTTCATGGTATCGATCGACAGCGGGATATCGATCCTCCCGGCAAGTTCCCGGATCACGGGGATCACCCTTTTGAGCTCCTCTTCCACATCAACGGAATCCGATCCGGGACGGGTTGACTCGCCGCCGATGTCGAGGATATCCGCCCCCCCCTCTACCATCCGAATCCCCTCTTCCACGGCCATTTCCGATGATGCAAACCTGCCTCCATCCGAAAAGGAATCGGGCGTCACGTTAAGGATCCCCATGATCAGTGTACGCTCTCCAAGTTGAAGATTTCTTCTGGACGTTCGGACGGCCAGCGACTCCAATAAGAGATTTTTCAAGATCAAGCAGATCCGGTCGGATATCCTACTCAAACCGAAGGGCTGAACGGCGACCTTTTCGACGAAACGTTGCAGCTGTTTGAGCGTCCCCATCAGGATGACGTCCGTCCGGGCGATGTTGCACGCGACCGCCCCGCGGGCCACAGCCGCATCCCCTCCGAGGGAAAGCATTTCCTGCTTAATGATATTAGCCACCCTGCATTCCAACCCCTCAAGGATGATGTTCATATGGATCATCTTCGGAAGCATCGCCTGAATGCCGTAGGGATCCGCCTCCAACCTCTTCAGGACATCCAGGGCCTCTTTCTGGGTGGTTAAATGTAGATGTCGCGCCCTTAATTCTTCCATATCCGCATTTTCTCCCTGAGCGCCCGTCCGGAGGGCAGTGCATCTTCAGCAGCCTGAGAGAGACTTCCCCCTTTACCCTCCGCATTCATCCCCGTCCACAGGACGGGGCTTTCAGCGGAAGGATTTTATAAACTCGGGATTGTCGGCAGTGACCCGGACAGGCCTCTTTGGCTTATCCTTCCGGAACCGGATTCAGAACGTCCTGCAACTTTCCTGTTCCGATGATCTCATCCAGTTCCAGTCCGTTCAGGACCTCCTTCTCCAGCAGTTCCGAAGCGATTCTGTTGAGGATATCAATGCGATCAGACAGGATCTTCTTGGCGTTTTCGTAGCATTTCTTCACTATATGAGAGACTTCCCTGTCGATCTTCCGGGCGGTATCCTCGCTGTAATCCTTGTGGGTGGCAAATTCTCGTCCAAGGAAGATCTGCTCCGCCTTCTTCCCGTAGCTCAGGGGGCCCATTTCATCGCTCATGCCCCATTCGCAGACCATTTTCCGGGCAAGATTGGTAGCGCGTTCGATATCATTACCGGCGCCGGTGGTGAAGTCCTTCAGAACCAGTTCCTCCGCCGCACGTCCTCCCAGCAGGATCACGATATTATTCATGAGATATTCCCGCGGATAGGTGTGCTTTTCGTCTACCGGCAACTGTTGCGTCACCCCCAAGGCGTGGCCCCGCGGAATGATAGTCACTTTGTGGATCGGATCGGTTCCGGGCAGCATCCTGGCTACCAGGGCATGCCCCGATTCATGATAGGCCGTGTTTTTCTTCTCGGTATCGCTGATCACCATGCTTTTCCGTTCCGTTCCCATGAGAACCTTGTCCTTGGCATACTCAAAGTCGCTCATGGTAACCTTTTCCTTGTCGAACCGGGCGGCATAGAGGACCGACTCGTTGACAAGATTCTCGATGTCGGCGCCTGAAAAACCGGGCGTCCCGCGGGCAATGATGGCAAAATCGACATCGTCTCCCAGGGGAGTCTTGCGGGCGTGAACCTCAAAGATCTTTTCTCTCCCCTTGACATCTGGCAGCGGCACGACGACCTGCCGGTCGAAACGACCGGGCCGAAGCAGTGCGGGGTCGAGGACATCAGGACGGTTTGTCGCCGAAACCAGTATTACCCCTTCATTGGATTCAAAACCGTCCATTTCAACGAGGAGCTGGTTGAGCGTCTGTTCTCTCTCGTCGTGGCCCCCTCCCAGACCTGCGCCCCGGTGACGTCCCACCGCATCGATCTCATCGATGAAGATGATACAGGGGGCGTTCTTCTTGCCCTGGTTGAAGAGATCCCGGACCCGCGACGCGCCGACCCCAACGAACATCTCGACAAAATCGGAACCGCTGATGCTGAGAAAAGGAACATCCGCCTCACCGGCGATGGCCCTTGCAAGTAGAGTCTTTCCGGTGCCGGGCTGCCCCACGAGGAGCAATCCCTTGGGAATTCTTCCCCCCAGTTTGGTGTATTTCTTGGGATCACGGAGAAAGTCGATAACCTCCTGAAGTTCGGCTTTGGCCTCTTCGATGCCTGCCACATCGGCGAAGGTGACTTTTTTCGATTTGTCCGTTACCAGGCGCGCTCTGCTTTTTCCGAAGGCCATGGCCTTGCCGCCACCGCCCTGCATCTGCCTCATGAAAAAGATCCAGACACCGATCAGAAGCAACATGGGAAGCCAGGAAACCAGGATGGTCATATACCAGGGTGAATCATCCGCCGGTTTGGCGGAGATGCGGACCCCCTTTTCCTTCAGGAGGGCGACGACACTCGCATCTTTGGGAGCATAGGTTTTGAAGGCCTTTCCGCTTGTCAGTCTTCCAGAGATATTGTCTCCCTGGATCGTCACCTCGGTGACCTGAGTCTTATCCACGTAGCTCAAAAAGTCGCTGTAGATGATATCCATCTGGGCGATCTTGGGCTGATTAAAAAGGTGGTAGATCATCACAAACACGAGGCTGATGACGAGCCACAGCGCAATGTTCTTCTGCAGGGGATTCAATCTGTTTTCTCCTTTAATTTTAAAGACGAAGGTCAGCCGCCTTTTCGGACGACCGAAATTCCATCTCGCTGGTTTTTCTCTCTTATAATATCGGCACGTCTATTTCAAACCATTTCTGCTTTCAATACAATTTTAGTCTCCCGGGCCACCTTCACCCGTTCACTGATCCTTTCGCCGGCAATCCAGATCACCGAGCGGGCATCGACAAGCAACGGGATCTTCCACCGGCAACGAAGGGGAATCTTCCGGTCGATGAAACAGGATTTTAACTTTTTCACTCCGCCCATCCCCAGCGGCTCTATCCTGTCTCCCGGCCTCACGTTCCTCAAGATCAGGGGGGGAGTGATGCGATCGTAATCCATGAAAGCGGCTTGCGGCAACGCCTTTATGGCATGAAAATCAGGTTTTTCAACAAATTCGAAACGGACGGTCACGCCTGTCTCGCGCAGATAAACTTTCCCTGGAATCTCCACGTGGTATTCATACTCCGGCGGTGTTTCCCGCCCGGCGCCTCTCCTTTCCCGGCCGCTTTCCTTTCTGATCCTGAGGGTGTTCTGCTGCTTCTCCACGCCGATCCGGAAGGGAAGATCCAGAGAAATGGGACGGCATTGCGGATGGCGGCAAAGCTCCAGAACCGCCTCGATATGGCGATAACCGATACCGCTTCCCGATGGGGTGGCGGCCTTCAGCAGATACTTGATGATCCGTCCCTGCAGGGCTTCATGCAAAGTCAGAAATTCCGCCAGGGGCAGAAAGAGCTCCCCTGCCCCAGGAACAAGGCCCCAACGATCAAGAGTCTGCCGGACAACGTCCCGCAGATAATCATCCTCCCGGCGGATGATCTCTGCGGCATGACAGAGTCCCGCAACCATCCGGGGATTGTAGCTTTTAGTCAATTCCGGAATCAGCTCATTTCTGATTCTGTTGCGCAGGAAAACTGGGTTCAGATTGGAGCTGTCCGTCATGTACGTCAGCCCTTCGCGCTTAAGAAATTCCAGGATATCTCCTCTCCCCACGTGTAGAAGAGGGCGGATGATTCTACCCTCTCTCACCGGCACAATCCCCTTCAGGCCTTCAGGACCGCTTCCCCGGATCAGGTTGATCAGGACGGTTTCCGCCTGATCGTCGCGGTGATGCCCGGTGGCAATCTTCCGGGCGCCGCATTTTTCCGCCGCTTCTTTCAGAAACCGGTACCGCTCCTCCCGCCCGACCTCCTCCAGCGAATGTCCCTTACCCTTTTGCAAAAGGCGGATGTCAACCGTTTTGCAGAGGCACGCAATCCCCATCCCTGCGGAAAGACTGCAGATAAAATCCTCCTCCTGCCCCGCTTCGGCTCCCCGGAGGCCATGATTGAGGTGCGCAGCCGTCAGGTGCAGCCGATATTCGGCGGAGAGGAGAAGAAGCGCCCGCAGGAGGGCCACCGAGTCGGGACCGCCCGAGACCGCAACGAGGAGGTGTTCGTCCCGCGTCAGCATGGCGTACTTCTCGATGGTTTTCCTTACCTCATTGAGCATATCCGTTGAAATCGCCTCAAGCAAAAAGTGTCTTCAGCTCCGCCAGTGCCTCACAGCTCCTATCGGGGGCGAGGGAAAGAAGTTTGTCCCTCTGCGTGAGGCCGCCCAGAAAAGAGCAACTTAACGCCCCTGCCTGCCGGGCCAGGAGGATATCGTTGATACCGTCGCCGATCACCACAGTCCGCTCCGGCGCCGCCTCCCACTTCTCCATGACAAGCTGCAGCAGCCTGGGATCGGGCTTCGCATAAGGGGTGCCGCCCTCGCCGATGATCTCCAGGAAATGGGAGGCGATCCCCAGTCCTTCCGTAATCTTCATGGCATATTGCTGCGTTTTGTTGGTCACGACGACCTTACGTTTATAGTCAAAGTGGTCGAGCACGTCCAGTACATCCGGATAGAGTGTCGTGTGATCGAGCAAATGCTCCATATAATGGGCCGAGAATATCGCCATCCCCTGATCCAGACATTCTCCCGCATGGGGACCAAGGGCTCTGCGAACCAGCATCTGTACACCGTCGCCGATTAACCCCCGGATCGTCTCAGACGCAATCACGGGCAATCCGAGAATTTGCAACGTATGATTTACAGCAGCGGCCAAGTCCTTTTCCGACCGCACGAGGGTTCCATCCAGATCGAATACCATCAGCTCAACCGATTCCATGCATCCTGCCATTCCTTATGGTTTTGCGTGATCACTAACGGGCTTACACCCGTAGTCCTCAGTATATTTATT
>JAHJQP010000230.1 GCA_018819165.1 Pseudomonadota bacterium | reverse complement strand
GCCTCGTCCCGGTTGAGGAGGGCCATCTTGTGATGGTTGGTGACGATGAGGCGGGCGTTTACGGCCTCGGCGGCGATCACTTGCGCCGGACAACGGAGGTGTCTTCGCGTGCAGCCGCTCTTTGCCGAACTCTCCTGCTGCAGACGGCGGAAGAAGAACCCGTCGTGGAGGTGAAACCGGATCCGTTTGCCGACCGCATCGCCGTCAACCTGCCGGAAATGGAAAAGACGATTGACGAAGTAGAGCCAGGCGACGAGCCGCCCGCCCGTAAGGGATTCCTCGTAGAGATGGTCGAGCTTCTCGGCGCAGAGGTAGTTCGATTTTCCCTTCAGGAGGACGGCCGGGATCTTCCGGTAGGCCCGGTTGAGGGAAACGGTCAGAGGGATCTCCCTCCGGACGATCTGCTCCTGGAGGCTCTTGGTGTAGGTGGAGACGGCGACCCGCGCCCCGCTGTTCCGCCGCAGGAACTCCAGGACGGGGATCAGGTAGCCCTGGGTTTTGCCTGTGCCGGTTCCCGCCTCGATGGTCAGGACTGCGCCGTCGTTGAGGGAGGAGGCCACGTGTCCGGCATAGGCTATCTGTGAGGGCCTTACGGCATAACCCTTTGCAGAAGCGGCAAGTCCCCGGTAAAGATCGTCGAGGCGGGCGAGGGGGATCTTCTTCCGTGTTTCCCTGCTGTCCGGGAGCGGCGCCGGCGGGGGCGCCTTCTCCAGGAACCGCTTCCAGTCCGTTGTTTCCCCGCCCACCGACGGATCGAAGAGGCCGCCGAAATAGTCCCGGTAGCTCCGGTTGAGATGGAGAAAAAGATCGCCGAAGAGGGTGTCGCTCCTCCCCAGATGGAAGCGGAGGGCCGCTGCGGGGGGAAATTCCTCGGGATTGAGGACACGGCCGCAGATGCGGCGGACGAGGTCGAGGGAGAGATCGACTGCCTCCCGGGCCGTGAAGGAGATCTTGTCGCGCGGGTTCCCGCGTAGATGCTCCCAGAGGGGCCTGAGTGCGGTGCATTCCGCCTGGGGGAGGAAGAATTCCGCGGCAAAGCCCAGATCGACGATCCGCGGATTCCCGCAGCCGGAAAGGAGTGCGGCGAGCTGTTCGCGAGGATTGAACGTGAGGAGGATGTCCGCCCCCCTGAGGAACGTTCCGAGGAAAGCCGCGACATCCGGCAGGGGCGGCGCATTGCGGAGAGTCTCCCGGGAGAGGCCCGAGGCGTATCGCTCTCTCTCCGTAAACTTTCCGTAGCGGACGGGGGAGGAGAAAATCTCTTCGGGCCGGTCCGGGGCGATCACCGCCGCGGCGATTTCATAAATCCGGTTGCCGTCGTCCTCTGCATGACCGCAGTGGGCGAAAAGACAGGCGATGTTCCGGATCGTCCCGTGGTAAGGTTGCAGCATTGATTCCGCTTATCCCACTTTTTACGAGGGCATCAATATTGAAAAGGGTCTTCGCCGGACCTTGCGTCATCGGTCGACTTGATCCGGAGAAGATTATTATCTTGCCGGAGCTGATTTGGCAACGTTTTTTACGGACGTTTCCGCCCGGAGGGCAGGCCTTTAACTTTGCCTTGATAAAATAGGGCGGCCGTTGTAGAAAATCACTCATCCAATAAACAGCGGAGGCGCGGCATGTACTGGGAAAAAGAGATCGAGACGATGGACCGGGACGACCTTTCGAAGCTGCAGATGGCGAGGCTCGGAGAAACCCTGGAGCGGGCGAAGAAATCCGTCCATTACGGGAAGCTGTTCCGGGAGATCGGTCTGGATACGGGCCTGATCCGGACGCTCGCGGATGTGGAGAAACTCCCGCTGACCACGAAGGAGGACCTCCGGGAGAACTGGCCCTATGGTTTTCTCGCCTGCTCCCGCGACGACCTGATCCGGATGCACTCCTCTTCTGGGACGACGGGCCGGGCCACGGTGATCTTCCATACGGAAAAAGACATTGCGGCCTGGACGAATCTCCTGGCCCGCTCCATGTATATGGCCGGCATGCGGCGGTCCGACGTCTTCCAGAACATGATGACCTATGGCCTTTTCACGGGGGGGCTCGGCTTCCACTACGGCGCGGAGAAGATCGGGGCGCTCGTGATCCCCGCCGGGGCGGGGAACAGCAAACGCCAGATCCAGCTCATGCGGGACTTCGAGACCACGGCCATCCACATCATCCCCAGCTACGCCCTCCTCCTCGCGTCCGTCTTTACTGAGACCGGTGTCGATCCCCGCCGGGACACGAAACTGAGGATCGCCTTCATTGGCGCCGAGCCGCATTCGGAGAAGATGCGCCGGAAGATCGAGGAGCTCTACGGTTTCAGGGCCTTCAACTCCTATGGCCTCTCCGAGATGAACGGCCCCGGTATGGCCTTCGAGTGCCCGGAGCAGAACGGGATGCACATCTGGGAGGACAACTACATCGTCGAGATAATCGATCCCGTGACGCTGAAACCCGTCCCTGAAGGGGAGGAGGGGGAGCTGGTCACGACGACGCTCCTTAGGGAAGGGATGCCGATCCTCCGCTACCGGACGAAGGATCTGACCCGGATAATACCCGGACCATGCCCCTGCGGCCGGACCCACCGGCGGATCGAGCGGATCAAGGGGCGGACCGACGACATGATGATTATCAAGGGGGTGAACATCTTTCCGATTCAGATCGAAAAGAGGCTCATGGAGATACCCGGCGTGGGGAACAATTTCATTATCATCCTCGACCGGGCGGACTACAACGAACAGATGACCGTAAAGGTGGAGGTAAAGAAAGAGTTCTTCGGCGGCAATCTTCAGCAGCTCGAAACCCTGCGGCGGCGAATCGTGGAGGAGCTCAAAAGCGACATCCTAATCACGCCGAAGGTCGATCTGGTGGAGCCGGACAGCCTC
>JAHJQP010000229.1 GCA_018819165.1 Pseudomonadota bacterium | reverse complement strand
ATCTTGTTACATCATTGGACTGGAAACGCCTGGTATGCATTCTGTTTTTCAAAGTCCGCTTTACTATACAGCTATTTTTCTTGACAAACGCCTCCCTATGGCATAAGGAAGCCGCAGTTTTAGCAGGTTTCTGTCCCCGGAGCCCGAAGGCTGTTGGGGATTTTTTTAATGGGGTATTTTATGAATCTTCAATCAGTTGGGTCCGTGGCTCCCTCGCCGGTCGCACCCATGGTCTTCAAGGTGGACCGCCGGCAGCAGCAGGAGATCGAACAGCGCCGGACCTTCGGAATCATCAGCCACCCGGACGCGGGGAAGACGACGCTCACCGAAAAGCTCCTCCTCTTCGGCGGGGCGATCCAGCTCGCCGGCGCCGTCAAGGCCAGGAAGGCAGGCCGGCACGCGATGAGCGACTGGATGGCGATCGAAAAGGAGCGGGGGATCTCCGTCACGACGTCGGTCATGAAGTTCCACTACAGGGCGTTCGAGATCAACCTCCTGGACACCCCCGGCCACCAGGACTTTTCGGAAGACACCTACCGGGTCCTCACCGCCGTCGACAGCGCGCTGATGGTCATCGACAGCGGCAAGGGGGTCGAGACCCAGACGGAAAAGCTCATGGAGGTCTGCCGGATGCGCAACACCCCGATCATGACCTTCATCAACAAGTTGGACCGGGACGGGATGGCGCCGATGGAGATCCTCTCCAACATCGAGGAGAAGCTCCAGATCGAGTGCGTTCCTCTCTCATGGCCGATCGGCGCGGGGAAGGAGTTCAAGGGGGTCTACAACCTCTACCGCAGGTCGCTCCACCTCTTCACTCCGGGGCGGGACAGCCGGAAGGAGAAGGGAATCACAATCACCGATCTCAATGATCCTCAATTGGACGAGCTCCTGGGAAGCCAGGCGGCTCAGCTTAGGGAGGAGATCGCCCTCCTCGAGGGGGCGGCCAGCCCCTTCTCCCTCGATGAATACCTCAAGGGCAACCAGACCCCGGTCTTCTTCGGAAGCGCGATCAACAACTTCGGCGTCCGGGAACTCCTGGACGCCTTCGTGGAGATGGCCCCGGCCCCCGGCCTTCGGCCGACCGTCACCCGGATGGTCTCCCCCATGGAGGAGGCCTTCACCGGTTTCGTCTTCAAGATCCAGGCGAACATGGACCTTGCCCACCGGGACCGGATCGCCTTTTTCCGGATCTGTTCGGGGAAGTTCACCCGGGGGATGAAGGTCATGCACCACCGGATCGGCCGGGAGATCGTCCTGTCCAACGCGACGATCTTCATGGCCCAGGATCGGACCAACGTGGAGGAGGCGTACCCGGGCGACATCATCGGGATTCACAACCACGGGACGATCCAGATCGGCGACACGTTTACAGAAGGCGAACCATTGCAGTTCACCGGGATCCCCAACTTCGCCCCGGAGCATTTCCGCCGTGTCCGGGTGAAGAACTCGCTCAAGATCAAACAGCTCCAGAAGGGACTTGCCCAGCTCTCCGAAGAGGGGGCGGTTCAGGTCTTCCGACCGCTTGCGGGCAACGACTATATTTTGGGGGCGGTCGGCGTCCTCCAGTTCGACGTGACGATGGCCCGGCTCAAGACGGAGTACGGCGTGGACGCCTTCTACGAACCGATCGACTACGCCGCAGCCCGCTGGGTCGAATGCGAGGACAAGAAAAGACTCGGGGAATTCGAAAAGAGATGCCAGGCGAACCTGGCCCGGGACACCGACGGACACCTGACCTATCTGGCCGCGAGCGAATGGCGCCTCGGTTTTATCGTGGAGGAGTGGCCCGACGTCTCCTTCCGCAAGACCCGTGAACACAACTGAGCAGGGGGATCTTTCAGAGTTTCCAGAGGTAGAAGCCGATGTCCGACTCCATAATAATGTGATTTACTAAACCTTACAGCCTTTATTTGTCAAATAAAAAGTTTTCCGGCGATCCGGCCATTCCCCCAAATTCCTTTTTCAGAACACTATGCTGGATATGGATCACGCCCAGCTTTTTT
>JAHJQP010000228.1 GCA_018819165.1 Pseudomonadota bacterium | reverse complement strand
TGACCGAGGCTTCCCTTGCCGGCAAGACCGATTACCTGAGGGGCCTCAAGGAGAACGTCATCATGGGAAGATTGATCCCGGCTGGCACAGGGCTTACCATGTACAAGAAACTGGGAATCCGGACGACGGACGAGGAACTTGCACTGCTCGAGGACGAAGCGCAGGGGTCTCTTCCGGCTGAAAATAAGCGAGAAAGAACTTGACATGGAACCGGTGAATTGATAGTTAATAAATCTTTTGTTGCACCGGTAAAATCTACGGCTGAAGAAGGGGGCGGGAAGACGTATGCCTACGATAAACCAGTTAGTTAGGAAGGGAAGAACCAAGATCGACAGAAAAGCGACGACACCTGCGCTGGCCGGCTCGCCGCAGAGGCGGGGGGTATGCGTCAGGGTTTACACGTCCACACCCAAGAAACCGAATTCCGCGTTAAGAAAGGTGGCCAGGGTTCGGCTGACCAGTGGTTATGAGGTGACCTCCTATATACCGGGTGTGGGACACAACCTTCAGGAACATTCCATTGTTCTGGTTCGCGGTGGCCGCGTCAAGGATCTTCCCGGCGTGCGGTATCACATCATCAGGGGAACGCTCGATGCCGTGGGCGTACAGGACAGGAAAAAGGGAAGATCAAAATACGGAGCTAAAAGGCCGAGTTGAGCGGGGATTGAGTCATGCCGAGGAGAAGAGAAGTTACCAAGAGGGAGATCTTGCCCGATCCGAAATATAATAACAGGCTGGTGGCAAGATTTATCAACAGTCTCCTGAAGAAGGGAAAAAAGAGCATTGCGGAATCGATCCTGTACGGGGCCTTCGATATCATTCAGGAGAGGGTCAAGGAACAGCCGGTCGACGTTTTTGAAAAAGCAGTCAGTAATGTGAAGCCGGTCATCGAGGTCAAATCAAGGCGTGTCGGAGGGTCGACGTACCAGGTGCCGACGGAAGTTATTCCATCCCGCAGGGTGGCGCTGGGGATCCGCTGGCTGATCACCCACGCGCGGGAGCGTTCCGAGAAAACCATGAGGGAAAAGCTGGCGGCGGAACTGATCGACGCGGCGAACAATCGGGGCGGGGCCATCAAAAAGAGGGAGGCCGTTCACAAGATGGCCGAGGCGAACAAGGCATTTGCCCATTACCGGTTTTAGAGGAGCCGAGGAAATATGGCCGGAGCGGGAAACCCTTTCCGGATCGGGATGTGGTTTCGCAAGGGACCTTGCCCCGGAAACGGCGGGACCGCTCATCCGCTGCTTTGTTTCGACCGGCTTAAACCCCGTGACCGATAGATGCAGAGGCGCGATTCATTTATCACAAGGGACTGATACTGTTTTGACGGTGTAAAACAAACGAACCATTCAAAGTATAAGGAGGTTAGAAATGGCTAAGAAAAAATTTGAAAGGACGAAGCCGCATCTAAACGTCGGAACCATCGGTCACGTTGATCATGGAAAGACCACTTTGACCGCTGCGATCACAAAACACTTGGCCACGAAGGGACTTGCCGAATTCAGACCCTTCGATTCTATCGATAATGCACCGGAAGAAAAGGAGAGAGGGGTCACCATCAACATCTCGCATGTGGAATATCAGACGGAAAAGCGTCACTATGCCCATGTCGACTGCCCGGGCCACGCCGACTACATCAAGAACATGATTTCCGGCGCCGCGCACATGGACGGCACGATCCTCGTCGTTGCCGCATCCGATGGCCCCATGCCTCAGACCCGGGAGCACATCCTCCTTGCCCGTCAGGTTCAGGTTCCCTATATCGTGGTTTACATGAACAAAGTGGATCTCGTGGATGACCCTGAACTGCTTGATCTGGTGGAGCTCGAACTAAGAGAACTCCTGACAGCTTATGATTTTCCGGGCGATGACATCCCGATCATCCGCGGGTCGGCGTTGAAGGCCCTCGAGGCCGATGATCCGAATTCTCCCGATGTGAAGTCAATCTGGGAGCTCCTGGAAGCCGTCGATAACTACATCCCGGTGCCGGTTCGCGATCTTGACAAGCCGTTCCTCATGCCGGTCGGCGATGTCTTTACCATTTCCGGTCGCGGCACAGTCGTTACGGGTCGTGTGGATCGCGGCATCATCCGGACGGGTGAGGAAGTCGAGATCATCGGGATCCGGCCGACCTTCAAGACCGTCTGCACCGGTGTCGAGATGTTCCGCAAGACGCTCGATGAAGGCCGTGCCGGCGATGACATCGGGGTTCTTCTCCGGGGCACGAAGCGCGAGGAAGTGGAAAGAGGGCAGGTGGTGGCCAAACCGGGTTCCATCACGCCGCACACCAGGTTTAAGGCGCAGGTCTACGTCCTGACGAAGGAGGAAGGCGGACGGCATACCCCCTTCTTCAACGGATATCGCCCCCAGTTCTATTTCCGGACCACGGATGTGACCGGTGTCGCAAACCTGCCGGAAGGCGTGGAAATGGTCATGCCCGGCGACAATGTCGAGATGGAAGTGACATTGATCACGCCGATCGCCATGGAAGAGCAGCTCAGATTTGCTATCCGCGAAGGGGGCCGGACGGTTGGCGCCGGCGTCGTCAGTAAGATCATCGAATAGGCCGTCATTACAAACAGGTTGAATGAAACCATGAAAGATCAAAAAATAAGGATTCGTCTGAAAGCCTACGACTATAAGCTGCTGGACCGTTCGGTGGAAGATATCGTAGAGACGGCAAAGAGGACCGGCGCCCGTGTGGCCGGTCCCATCCCGCTGCCGACCGAGATCAACAAGTACTGCGTCAATCGGTCGCCGCATGTGGACAAGAAATCGAGAGAGCAGTTCGAGATCAGAACGCACAAGCGATTGATTGACATTATCGAGCCGACACAGGCGACAGTGGATGCCCTGATGAAGCTCGATCTGTCTGCGGGCGTGGATGTCGAGATCAAGTTGTAGAACGGGAAGATCTCCGAGATGGCTTTGCAGGCCGTTTCACCATCCTTCGGGATGGATTATTATTTTGGTAAAAGTGAGTGATGATGACAAAAGGATTGATCGGCAAGAAATTAGGGATGACCCAGGTATTTTCGGAAGAAGGGGTATCCGTTCCCGTGACGGTCATAGAAGTGGAGCCTTCCGTGATCATTCAGAAGAAAACCAAAGAGAAGGACGGTTATGCTGCCCTTCAGCTTGGTTACGGACGTATTAAGCAGAAAAATGTGACCAAGGCCCTTCAGGGACACTTCCGGAAGGCGGACAAGGGGCTGTTCCGTATTCTCAGAGAGTTCAGGATGGATATGGAGGGTGGCGAGCCTGGTCTCGAATTGAAACCCGAAATGTTTGAACCCGGGGATTATGTAGACATCGTCGGCACGACAAAGGGCAAGGGATTTGCGGGTGTCATAAAGCGTCATGGATTCAGCGGCGGCAGGGCGACCCATGGTTCCATGTTCCACAGGGCGCCCGGCTCCATCGGTGCAAGTGCCGATCCGTCGAGGGTTTTCAAAGGAACAAAGCTTCCCGGTCGTATGGGGAGCGAAAGGAAGACAACCCAGAATCTTTTGGTATGGGCTGTCAGGCCGGAAATGAATGTGATCCTCGTCAAGGGTGCTGTGCCCGGCTGTAAAAACGGGTTTGTCCTTATCAAGCAGGCGATCAAGAAGGGTCAATAGGCGGGTTCTCAAGGTGGTTAAAATGTTGGTAGCAGGTGTGTACGACATTGAAAATAACAAGGTCTCGGAGATCGAACTGAGCGAGGTCGTGTTCGGTGCGCCGGTGAATGAGAGCGCCATTTACGAGGTGGTCCGGATGCAGATGGCATCCCGGCGGAGGGGGACGGCCTCGACCAAGGGCAGGAGCGATATCCGCGGCGGAGGGAAAAAACCGTGGCGTCAGAAGGGGACGGGCCGTGCCAGGGCGGGTCACTCACGCTCTCCGCTCTGGAGGGGAGGCGGAACCGTATTCGGACCTCAACCCCGCAGCTATGCCTTCAAAGTGCCCAAGAAGGTGAAAAGATTGGCGCTGATTTCCGCTTTGAGCATGAAATTCAAGGAAGAGCGGATGATAGTTCTGAGTGATTTCCCGATGGATGAAATCAAGACAAAAAGATTCCAGGAGGTGATAGACCGCTTCGGATTCAAGAAGGCGCTTTTCGTCATTGACGGAGCACAGCCGACTCTCGAGAAGTCCTCACGAAACATCCCGGAGGTCAAGATGGTCAGATCAGAAGGAATCAATGTCTACGACCTGCTGAAATACGATCATGTTGTGCTTTTGGAACCCTCTATTAAGAAAATTGAAGGGGCGTTGATATCATAATGGAACTGCATCAGATCATAAGAAAGGCGCTGATCACGGAGAAGAGCACGGTTGCCAGGGATGCTGCGAATCAGTACAACTTTGAGGTGCACACGGGCGCCAACAAAATCGAGGTCGGTCGGGCCGTTGAGAAGCTCTTCAAGGTCAAGGTGCTGAGCGTGCGGGTCATGAATGTCAGCGGAAAGAAAAAAAGAACGGGAAAGACCGTGGGTGAAAGGCGCTCCTGGAAGAAGGCGGTTGTTACACTGGCTCCCGGCAACCGGATTGAAGCGATGGAGTAAGGGTTAAGGAGTAAGGAGGTTTTCACGCCTCTCGCTTGGCAACCCACGCCTCACATTTTTTAGTAACGTTCAAAAGGTGGGTCAAAAAGTAAATTGAAAAAATCACGGTCTCTCTTTAGGGTACGTTTTGAGAAACAAAAACCTTGAAGGAGAGACCGTGATGAAAAGATGTGTCAGTATAACATGTGATTTTGATCT
>JAHJQP010000227.1 GCA_018819165.1 Pseudomonadota bacterium | reverse complement strand
TCTTCGCTGATCAATCCCCGCTGATACAGTTCCATGAGCATGGCGATCGTACCGCATCCCGAAACACAATCGGTACTTGTACGGTGAAACATCTCGACACATTTCAGAATTCCGTCCATATCATGGACGAAGAGCTTGGCGCCGATCTCGAAGACGGGTGTGATTTCGATGCCCTTGATTTTCAAACCCGCATAGGCTCCTTCCTTGACCACCGCCCAATGGGCGCAGCCGACAGGGCATGCGGGGCAGGCCATCTTTTGATCACTGTATTGCTCTAAGACCTTAAACCCGCGGGTTTGAAACCAGTCTTCGATAAATCCTGTCTGGAAATTCTTTGCCGGAAGGGCGCCGAATTTTCCGTATACTCCCGCCGCCGCCATGGAGCCGTATTTGCTTACTGCCTCAAAAAAGGGAGAATCGATGATCATCTGCCGCATCTCCCGCGACACTTGCTTAAACGCTTTCTTATCTGCGACCCTGATTCCGCCTTTGCCACGAATCACGATGGCTTTCAACAGCTTGGAACCCATGACGGCACCCATCCCCGTCCGGGCCCAGGCGTCGTATTTGCCGTTCTGTATGGCGGAGAAACGGATGAGATTCTCCCCGCTTTGACCGATGACGGCGACCTGGATTTCCTCACTTTTCCATTCTTCCTGCAGAAGATCGATGGTTTGCCAGGTATCTTTACCCCAGAGATGAGATGCATCGCGGATCTCCACCACATCGTCCTGTATCGCGAGATATACCGGTTTATTCGCCTTTCCCTTGATCAGGATATGATCGTATCCGGCATATTTCATTTCACTGCCGAATTGATAACCGCTGCTCGTGGTTCCCAGAAGGCCCGTCAGAGGAGATTTGGCAGAGACGTCCGATTTACTGGCCGTGGGCATGAGCGTGCCCACCAGTGGTCCCGCACCGAAGATGAGCACGTTTTCTGCGCTCAAAGGGTCAATGCCCGCTCTGGTATGGTCGAAGAGCAATTTCGCGTTGATTCCCAGGCTTCCCAGGTATTTTCTTGCCAGGTCCTCTGTTAGGGGGACCTTTTCTATCTTGCCTGAAGAGAGATCGACGATGAGTATGGAGCCGGCATAACCAAGCATGTGTTTTCCCTTTCTTCAATTGTTACAAAGGTGCTCAAGAGGCTTTCTCAGAGATCTTTTCCGTCAGGGCCTGTAGCTTCAGGGCGGCTTCACGCCGTTTTCTCAGGGCGGCGTCATCCGATTCAACCGTGCTTAAGGCCTGTTGGGAACATTCTTCCACACATTGGGGAGTACCCCCGCACAGATCGCACTTGATCATGAAACCCTTATTCCGGTGTATGACGGGAACCCCAAAGGGACAGACGAGAAAACAGGCACGACATCCAATACAGAGATCTTCATCCACGACTATTGCAGAGGTTTTTTTATCTGCCGAGACTGCCTTACGCGGGCATACGTCCAGACAGAGGGGTTCCTCACACTGCTGACAGGTCATGGGAATGAATCTGCCAATTTCTGTCATCCAGAGCGGACTGATTCGGGTGAGAGAGAGATTGAACTCGTCGTCGTGTTCGAAAGAGCAAGCCAGGGCACAAGATCTGCAACCGATGCATTTTTCCGGGTCAACAAGAATAAATTTATTCATCACACGATCTCCTTATGCCTTGTGAGTCTCTAAGCCTTGGCGCAGCATGAATAGCACCCATCAATCTTGATGGGAACCAGCCTTTTTTGTTGGCGGAGTATAGGGGTGATGCCCTTGTGTGTCAAGGCAAATATAGAGTTTACCTCAGGATAGTGATTTCTTTGTGCCGATTCGGTGGGCCTGTCCCAGAAAATCTCCTTGACATATAAGGCTTGCCTTCGTATCCTTTCAAACCATAGTACTGTTGAAGCCAGGTAATGCCGAAAGATTCGCGCAAGGGAAGAGAAGAATGATAACGCCCCAGAATAACGAAAAGGAGGAGAGTGATGGATGTTATAGACGCCATAAAGATGCGCAAGAGTATCAGGGCCTTCAAGCCCGATCCTGTGCCAAAGGAAACCATCAGGGCAATCCTGGAGATTGCCTGCCGGGCACCGTCCGCCATGAATATCCAGCCCTGGGAGTTTACGGTTGCTTCCGGTGAGGCCCTCGAAAAGATCAGGAAGGGCAATGTGGAAAGATTGAACGCCGGCCAGATGCCGAACCCGGACCACCTGGTAGTGGGATGGACTAATGACAGTATTTACCGTGAGCGCCAGGTGGAACTCGCCAAGCAGATCTTCCAGATCATGGGTATCACCCGGGAGGACAAGGTGAAACGTGCCCAATGGATGGAGCGTGGGTTCCGCTACTTCGACGCCCCGGTGGCGATCATTATTTATGTGGACCGGTCGTTATCGGAATCAGGACCTCTCCTTGATATCGGTGCCGTTATGCAAAACATCTGCCTTGCTGCGTTGCACTTCGGCCTGGGTACCTGTATAGAGGATCAGGGTGTCATGTACCCGGAAGTGGTAAAGAAATTTACCGGCATACCGGAATCCAAGAGGCTTTTAATTTCCATTTCTATGGGGTATTCCGATGAGAGCGCTCAGGCGAATAGGGTAGCCAGCACCCGGGAATCCGTCGATAGTTTGATCACCTGGGTCGGGGGCCCACATCCCGAACCGGTCAAGCAATGAGGGATACTTCTGAGCGCAATACTGGCTGCCCCGATCCGAGTGGTGAATCAAACCTGCTGCCGGTCGCCTGTCGTCATTTTCCGCCGTCGATCTCGGAAAAGACCTCTTTTGCGACGCGCATCGCGTCGAGTGCGGCGGGAACGCCGCAGTAGATGGCGCTCTGCAGGAAGACCTCCATCAGCTCCTCCCTGGTCAGGCCGTTGTTGAGCGCCCCGCGCACGTGCAGCTTGATTTCATGCGGGCGGTTCAGGGCCGTCAGCATGGCGAGATTGAGGAAGCTTCGGGTCCTGCGGTCGAGGCCGGGCCGGGTCCAGATTTCGCCCCAGCAGTATTCGGTCACCAACTCCTGCATCGGACGGGTGAAGTCATCGGCCGAGCGAAGCGACTTTTCGACGTGTTCGATCCCCAGAACGGCCTTTCTGACAGCCAACCCCTCTTCGTAGCGTTTCTTGTCCATCGTGTTAATCCTCCAGTTGTTGTCGCGGTCGACGTGTTTCTTATGCCCTTCCCGCTGATTCAATACCCCCGGCTTATTCCAGGGCCACGGGGGGCAGTTTGATCCCCTTGGGGCAGACCGATACCAGCAGTTCCCGGAACGTGTGCAGTCCCTCCTTAGTCAGTCCGGTGATCTTCATCCTCCCTCTCCCCAGGGCATCGCGGGGATCCACCGCCAGCCGCACGTTTTTCACCAGTGCGGCGGGAGTAACGCTGCCGCTCTGTGGTACCTCGGCGTCGCACACGCCGCACAGGATGCAGGTGGCGGGAGGCTCGATCCGCGCCGAATCCTCCGGTGAAATCAGCCCGTTATGGTGCGGTACGGTGATGACCCAGGGCAGCACCCTCTTCAGCGCATCAAAGAACGGATCCATGTCCACCACCAGATCCTTGAGCTGCCGAAAGCCCGGCAGCGGCTTGATGCTCAGGCCGCCCCCGTCGCCGGCCACCTCCCGGACCAGCGTGTGGCAGGCCAGCCGGGAACGATCCGCGATGACCATGGCGCAGGAACCGCAGATGCTGCTGCGGCAAGAGCGCCGGAAAGCCAGGGAGGGGTCCTCCCGTCTCGTTTTCAGTAACAAATCCAGCACGGTGTCGTGCTGCTCCCAATCCACGGTGTATTCCCGGCCATACGGTTTGTTGTCGGTTTGCGGGTCAAATCGATTGATGTTTAACGTGAGCCGCATTTTAATATCCTCTTTTCTGGGGCTGGAATCGGGTGATGGAGACCGGACCGGCCTCGTAAACCGGCCCGTCGCCGCCCCGGCGAACCAGCGTGTGGTGCAGCCAGTTGGCGTCATCCCGCCGGGGGTGGTCCATCCGGTAATGGGCGCCGCGACTTTCGGTTCGCCTGTAAGCCGCCCCGGCGGTCACCTCGCTGAGTTCCAGCAGGCAGCCCAGTTCCAGGTGTTCAATCAGCTGGTAGTTAAAGGGATGTTCCCCGGCGGGTACGCGCAGCGCCCCGTAGCGGCGGCGCAGCGCAGCGATTTCCTCCACGGCCTCCCGCAGTTCCTCCCCGGTGCGGAAAACGCCTACTTTATCCGTCATGGTGCGGTTCATGGCGTCTCGGATGGCGGACGCAGAGTCGCCCGGCTGTTGTGGTTTGCCGGCGCAAAAAATGGCCTGCCAGCGTGACAAAGCCAGCTCCAGCGAAGATCGTGGCGGCGGCGATGGACGGTCAGCCGCCTTCAGCATATGCTTGCCGGCCCGGCGGCCGAAAACCACCGTTTC
>JAHJQP010000226.1 GCA_018819165.1 Pseudomonadota bacterium | reverse complement strand
TGGGGAGCGTCCTGAACCACGTCCTCTTGCACCAGACGATCATCGGCCTGGAGGCGCAGAAACAGTTTGAAAAGATCGAGGTCTATCCCGACGTGGTGATCGGCTGCGCCGGCGGCGGGAGCAACTTCGCCGGCACCGCACTCCCCTTCGTCCGGGACAAGATCCATGGGAAGCAGGTGCGGATCGTCGGCGCAGAACCGGCCTCCTGCCCCACGATGACGAGGGGGCCTTTTGCCTACGACTTCGGCGATCTGGCGATGAAGACGCCGCTGCTGCCGATGTACACGCTCGGCCACGACTTCGTGCCCGCGCCGATCCACGCCGGGGGGCTCCGTTACCACGGGATGGCGCCGATCGTGAGCCACCTCGTCCGGGAGGGATTGATCGAGGCCAAGGCCTACGACCAGATTGAAACCTTCGAGGCGGGCGTGAAGTGGGCGCGGGCCGAGGGCTTTATCCCTGCCCCGGAGACCAACCACGCCATCGCCGCGGTCATCGCGGAGGCGCAGCGGGCGAAGGCGGAGGGAAAGGAGCGGACGATCCTCTTCAACTGGAGCGGCCATGGGTTGGTCGATCTGGCGTCCTACGACGCCTACCTCACCGGGAAACTCATCCCCTACGCACTTCCCGACGAGGAGATCCAGCGGGCGCTGAAGGCCATCGAGGGCTTTCCGAAGCCGTAGCCGTGCCCCAATCCCGGTCGCGTCATTCCATTCTCCAGCGGGAGGTGACAGGGGCGCATCATATCATATGACTTCTTTTAAGGCCGCCCCAACCGGGGCGGCCTTAAAATTCGATCTTCCCCATGTTCATGGATCAAGGAAGGCTCAAGGAAGGCTTGACAAGGTGCAATTATTTTATCATAATACATCCACGAATCTACTCTGATTCGGTCTTTTGTTCTTTTCCGGATACTGGATTCTGCCTTCAAGCGATTGTCTCGAATGAGGATGTTTCCGTGTTGTCCTTTTCATGCCTTCAGGAAATGCCGAACCATGATAAATAATGGTCTCGTAAAAAAGTCGCGAAAGCCAGGATTTAGGGAAGAAGCAGGATGCCGAGGCGGTGGCGAAAGACTTCCTGAAGAGCCAGGGTCTCGTCAAATAGCCTCACCCATTGCAAAATGGACAGGCAGGTGGTTGAGACGATAGAATAGGGGGTGAGCCGCGGCAGCAGTCATGTGGTGTCTGAAGTTTGGACGTTGCGACGGGGCGAAGAAAAGGCCCTGTTGCGAAGACGAGTCTGCATCCCTGTCTGGGATGACAAAAAAAGGAGGAAAACATGAAAAAGAGGACTATCGTATGTATGACAATGGCCGCATTCCTTCTGGCCTTCTGGTCCGGCGTCGATGCCGCCCAGAAACTGGCCAAGGAACAGATCCTGAATATCGCCTTTGATGCGGGCGATCTCAAAACGCTCGATCCCCATCAGGCGGCCTCGACAAATGACCGCAGCGCCGTCGATCCCATCCATAACGGCCTCGTACGCTACCCGCCGGGGGATCAGGTCAAGGTGGAGCCGGATCTGGCGAAGTCCTGGAAGGTCTCCAAGGACAACAAGGTCTGGACCTTTTCGCTCCGAAAGGGCGTTTATTTTCACCCTTTTCCCGGCTTTCCCAAAGGGTATGAGCTGACCGCCGAAGATGTGGTCTATTCGCTCACGCGGGCCGCCGATCCGAAGCGGTCATCCTACGCGGGAGAATATACCGGCATCAGCTTCGAGGCGGCGGATCCTTACACGGTGAAGATCACCATCGACAAACCGGTATCGGATCCGCTTTTCCTGGCGAAATTTGCCAGCTATGCCGGCGGTTTCATCGTCAGCAAGAAGGCGATCGAGGCGAAGGGCGACGAGTGGATCAAGATCAATCCCGTGGGGACGGGGCCCTTCCTGTTCGACTCCTATGAGCCCCGCCAGAAGATCGTCCTCAAGGCGAATCCGAAGTACTTCCGGGGCGCGCCGATCCTGAAGCAGGTCGTGATCCGGTTCATGCCGGCGGTGGCTTCCCGGGAATTCGGCCTCCGTACCGGCGAGCTGCAGATCATCGAAGGGCTCAAGGAGGACAAGTGGGCGGAAACAGTGGCCTCCTTTCCCGATGTGGTCGTGAAGACCTTCGGTCCCTGTGAAAGCCAGGTGCTCCATTTCAATATGGCCAAGCCGCCTTTTAACGACATCCGTGTGCGCAAGGCGTTCTCCTATGCCGTCTCCCGCGAGGAAGTCGCCGCGTTCATGGGCAGAGGGCTTGCGGTGCCCATCTATTCGCCGGCCCAGGCCCCGCCCGCGCCCGGCGCCTTGACGAAGGAAGAGGCGCAGAAGGCCGGCGTCATTTACGAAAACAATATTGCCGAGGCAAAGAAGCTCCTGGCCGAAGCGGGCTATCCCGACGGCCTGAAGACCGAAGTGATCATCAGCGAGATGGCGAGCAGTTACCAGAAGCCGATGATCGCCATCCAGGCGCAGGTGAAGAAGGCGGGGATCGACATGGCGCTCAAGGTGGTGGACCACTCATCGTTCCACAGCCTGATCCGCGATGACGCCAGCCCCATTGTTTATTACGCCTCCTGGCGTCCCAATGTGGATGTCTTCCTGACCCGTTTCTATCATTCCGACTCGGTAGTCAAGACGGGGAAGAAGCCGGATACCAACTTTACCCATTACGGCGCCGTGGATGCCGACGGCGACGGCAATGTGGACAGCATCGACGATCTGATCACAAAGGCCCGCTGGGAGCTCGATGCGGCCAAGCAGGCGGCCTTCTGGCGCGAGGCGCAGATCCAGCTCCTCAAGAATGTGGCGGTCGTGCCGATCATCCGGCTGAAGTACAACTTTCCCATGAAGTCCTATGTGGACCTGGGACATCCGCTCGAATTCAGCTGGGCGACCTATTCGCCGCAGATCACAGAAAAAACAAGAATCCTGGCTAAATAAGGCAGCCGGACAGTCGGGGTCAGATCTTGCGTTGCAACGTTTTCTGCAACGCAGGACCTGACCCCATAACCTCGACCGGAGGTTAGTCATGTTCAGCTATGTCGTACGCAGGATCCTCCAGAGCATTCCGATCCTGCTGATCGTCCTTACCCTGGTCTTTATCGTCGTCCGGGTGCTTCCCGGGGATCCCGCCGTGGCCGCCCTCGGTGATTACGCGAGCAAGGAAGCGGTGAACGCGCTCCGGGAGAAGATGGGACTCAACGCGCCCCTGTGGCTCCAGTATGTGCGGTTCATCGGCGCTATCGGCCGGGGCGATCTGGGGGTGTCGATCATCACCGGCTACCCGGTGGCGAAGCAGGTGGCGACGGTCCTTCCCCACACGCTGCTCCTGACGATGAGCGCCATCGTTCTGGGATATCTCTTCGGTGTGCCCCTGGGGATCTCTGCGGCCGTACGGAGAAACAGTTTCGTCGACTATTTCAACCGGGTTTTTTCGCTGCTGGGTCTTTCCGTGCCCGCTTTTTATCTGGGCATTCTGCTTATCCTGCTTTTTTCGATCAAGATTCCCCTCTTTCCGGTCGTGGGGGCGGGTGAGTTTTCCAATCTGAAGGATTTGCTCCGCCATCTTTTTCTCCCGGCCCTGACCCTCGGATTGCTGATGATGGCCTACATCACCCGCATGTCACGGTCGTCCATACTCAATATCCTCGGCGAGGATTACGTCCGCACGGCCCATGCTAAAGGCGTCGCGGAAAACCGCGTGCTCTACAAGCATGTCCTGAGGAATGCGCTTA
>JAHJQP010000225.1 GCA_018819165.1 Pseudomonadota bacterium | reverse complement strand
GTTAGGGGCGGTCGAGACATAAAGGGGTTCAATGCTGTAATACTTGCGCAGGATCATCTTCAGAAGCACGACGGAGGTCTGCGAGGCGCTGGAGAGCCCGACCTTTTTCCCGTGCAGTTCCTCGATTGGAATATTGCTGGAAAGGATAACGGAGTGGACATATCCCACGGAACTGAGGCAGAAATCGGGAAGAAGCACGATCTCCTTTTCAAGATCCGCATACGTTGCGGCGGAAATTGGGCTCATATCGAGTTCTCCCTTTTCCATCATGCGATTGAGTTCGCTGGGATAGCCGGGAATAACCCGGATTTCCGGAAGCGGTTCGATCTCAAACATATGATAATAAAAGGGGTAACAATTCAAGTAATCGATATAGCCGAGGTTCATTGCCTGTACCTCATTTCATAGTTCGCTGCAGCCCTGACGGCCTTCAGCCCCGAGAATTCGATGAGTCTTCTCAGGTGTGACTCGCTTCCCGCATCGGACGTCGTCGCCCCGGCGGAATGGACCACCTTCTCATAATGGTAGGTCCCGCCGAGATCATCCACGCCAAAGCTCAGGAGGAGCTGCGCCATTTTGTCCCCGAGGTACATCCATAATGACTTCAAGTGCGGGACGTTATGCAGGAAGATGCGGCTTGCGGCAAATAAGCGGACATCGCCGAAGCCGGTGGTTTGAGGACGCTTGGCGCGAATGTCCGTGTGGGTGTCGTGATAGGGGAGAGGCACAAAGGTCTTGAATCCCCCTGTCTCCTCCTGAAGGGATCTGATTTGTGAAAGGTGGTCGACAATATCTTCAGGGGTCTCCAGATGGTTATACAGCAGGGTTGCATTGGTCTTTAATCCCAGAGAATGGGCGATCCGCATCACCTCCAGCCAGCGTTTCCCCGAGATCTTTCGCGGCGCAATCATCTCCCTCAGCTTGGGAGAAAAGATCTCCGCGCCCCCTCCCGGCAGAGCGCCCAGGCCGGCATTCTTCATCCGGACAAAGACCTCTTCCAGGGAAAGATTATTGATGCCGGCGAAATAATCGTATTCCACTGCGGTGAAGGCTACGATAAAGATATCCGGATTGACAGACTTGATCCTCCTTAGCATTTCTTCGAAATGCTCGATCTTTAACTTTGGATTAAGGCCGCCCACAATATGGACCTCATCGATACCGAAGAAATCGGCCTGCCTGACTTTGCCCTCGATCTCGTCCAGGGAGAGGGTGAATGCGCCGGCATCGCCCTCCGAACGCGAAAAGGCGCATAACGGGCAGCGCAGTTCGCACACGTTGGTGTAATTAAGATTCATATTCACTTCATAATAGGCAATATCCCCATGCAGCCTTGTCCTGACGGCATGGGCGATCAACCCCAGTTCGAGGATATCGTTTGTGCCCAGCATGGATAAGGCGTCGGCCTCGCTGACAGGGATCCCCCGGGCAACTTTATCTGCAATCACGCGAAGGTCTTTGTTCTTTATCTTGTCGATGATGCAATCGCTCTTCACTCTCTCCCCCTTTATCAGCGCTCTCCTGCAGAGCCGAAGATCATGTATGCCGCTCGAAACTCTCCGCTATTTCCGAGAAAAACTTGCTTCCGGCGGAGGGAAGTCTATGGAGAGCGGTCCTGTAAGTCAACAATTATTGCCCTTCTGATTTTTTCACGCAGGAATGCGATCGTTCCGGCCATGTCGTCGGCCATTGTGACGGCCGTCACAACGGCCACCCGCCGCGCCCCCTGAGCGAGCACCTGGTCGATGTTGGCGCCGGTGATCCCTCCCATGACGGTAAAGGGGATATCGAGACCCGCGGCGATCCCGGCGATAGCCTCCGGTCCCAGAAACCGTTTCACACCCTCCTTCGTCCGGGTGGGAAAGATCGGGCCGATGTTGACGTAATCCGCGCCTTCGCGCTGCGCCTTCAGTGCCTCCTCCCGGGAATGGGTGGAGATCCCGATGAGCAGATCAGGTGCGATGGCCCTCGCCGCCGCAAGGGGAAGATCCGCCTGCCCCAGGTGGACCCCGTCGGCCTCCACCGCCAGCGCGATATCCACATGATCGTTGATGATGAGCAATATCCCGGCATCCGCGGTGACTTTCCGAAACCGGAGGGCCATCCGGTAGAGCTCTCCGGCAGTACACTCCTTCTCCCTGAGCTGAATGACCCCGGCG
>JAHJQP010000224.1 GCA_018819165.1 Pseudomonadota bacterium | reverse complement strand
GAGGGGAATGTAAACGGGAACGGCGTCCCCGCAGAAGGCCAGGAGCATGAGGAGCTCGATTTCGGAGATGTTGCGGGGATCGGCATTCCGGAGGAAATCGATGAAGAAGACGGCGGTCTCCAGGGCGACGCCCTTCGCGGCGGTGTTCTTCCCCAAAGGGGTGGGAATGAGCCGGTCTTTGGCGGTCTTTTCGACGAGGCCCCATTTGACGGACAGATCAATCGTCTCCCGGATGACCTTGTCGCAGTCGGCGTCGGTCATCTCCGTGTTCCAGAGGTTCCGGCCGGTGAAGGTGCTTTTCAGGAAGGTCTCGATCTCCCCGGCGTCGCGGCAGATCTCCGAGGCGACGAGGTTCAGGATGTGCCGGTCCATCTCCTTCCGGTTGAGGGCGGGCGTCATCTCCTCCAGGCGGCCGTTGACGTAATGATCGTAGTAGAACTTGTGATCGACGTAGGAGGAGGTCACGAAGACGGCCCGGCCGAAGTCGGAGATGAAGCCGTAGCGGGCCACCCGGCCGCCCATGTTCTCGTAGTCGGAAACGAGGATTCTTTCCTTGGAGAGGCTGCGCGTATCCCGGAAATATTTCCAGCGGAGCGGCGCGACGATGGCGTTTTTCATGGGAAGATTGAGGCCGACGGCCAGGGTGGTCGTGGTGCAGAGGACGCGGATCTCCCCCTTGCGGGTGTAGCGTTCGATGATGTCCCGCTCTTCCCAAGAAAGGTCGGCGTTGTGGACGGCGACGCCACTTTGCAGAAAGGCGAGAAGCATGTCCCGCGAGGCGCTCTCTTCAAGCGTTCCCATCTCGGCGACCGCGCCGGCGGCGGGCGGCAGGTTCAGGACATGGGAGAGCTGCTGGGCCAGGGCCTCCGTCGCGGGTTTGTCGGGAAGGAAGATGATCGTCTGCTCCCCTTTGTCTTCCGCAAGGAATTTGGCCGTCTCCACATACTGCGCCGCCTCCTTGTCCGATTGGAGCTGAAACCAATCCTCCTCGCCTTCCCGCCCGCTGTTGAATTCCCGGTATCCGAATTTGCCGTCGAAAAAGACGCCCTGACGGAGCTCGACGGGCCGCTTCTCTTCCCTGATTATCTTGGCCCGGAGCCATTGCGCCAGTTCTTCGCTCTTCCCCAGGACGGCGGACAGGCCGACGATCTGCGGCTGCTTCGGGTTCAGGAGGATCCGCGTGAGCAGGATCTCCAGGACCGGTCCCCGTTCCTCATCGGTCAGGTATTGAAGCTCGTCCACCAAAACGAGGCCGATGTCGTTGATGAGCTTGGGATTGCCGACCAGCAGGGAATGGAGCTTCTCATAGACGATGATGGCGATGTGAAAGCGTCGTCCTTCGATGCGTTCGTCGTACTCCCGGCGGTCATGTGTGGAGATGACGGTCTGGATGCCAGCCTTTTCGTAGTCCTCGGAAAACTGCTCGAACTTTTCCTCGGCCAGAGCCTTGGTGGGGACGAGGTAGAAGACCCGCTTGCCTTTGCTGCCGTAGAAGAGGGCGAGGATCTCGCCGACGAGGGTCTTGCCGGAGGAGGTGACGGCGGAGACGAGGAAGTTGCCGCCGTTGAGGATATGGCATTCCTTGAAGGCCCGCTCCTGGACGGGAAGAAGCCGCTCGCCGTATTTCTGCTTCAGGATCGCGATGACGTTCGGGTCAAGCCCGAAGGCCTCCAAGAGGTCGATGCGCATGGGGATGATTCCCTCCTCAACGTGGATGAAACGAACAGCTTCAGTCCATTCTTGCCGGTGGTTCATCTAATTTGTAAGGCCACAACGACAAAGGGGCGTCGCATTATTTTATGTTTTTCTATATCCTCCTGCCAGATTTTCTATTCGCCATTTTCGTTGATGCTTCAAAGATGTAAGACTCCGATGCGATGGATACCACCATTTTCTTGATTTTACAAAGATAAAATAACGCGGCGATCCGCAACAAAAAAGGCATCTCGGGTATTTTCCGGGATGCCTTTTTCATGGGCTGATGGCGGTTAAAGGCCGCCTCTGTGGGCGGAATCTGCGCCTTGCCGGATCCCTATGCGGCAAAGAGACGTCTCCGGTCATTCATAGACCTGTTGAAGGAACCTCTTTATATCAGGCCCCGCTTCAAGGCGTCGTAAAACGATCGCCGGGAGCGGGGAAAAAGGCAGAATGCCGATAAAAAATCCCCCGGAAAAACGATTCATGCGGACATTCCTGATTATCTCTTGCCGCACTGACCGCCCAGGTGTTTAAACTCACGCGCCCGACCGGACGGTCGCGACCGCAGGGAGAGGCCGTCCGGCGCCCTGGAGTCCGCGTCAGCGGTCTCGAGGGCGAGGGCGCGGAAGGGAGACGTGTCTCGTCCGGAGCGAAGCGGAGGGCGAGTCACGGCGACCGCCGAGGCGGGGCGTCACGCAGGTGTCGCCCCGACGAGGAAAAAAGGACGCCCGCGGCCGCCTGTCTCCGACGAAGGAGGAGTCAGGCGGCTGTCGGGCGCACCGCATACCAGATACCAGGCCCGCGACCCGGTGCGTCCGCGCGAAGCGAGGTCGCACCGAGTCCGAGCAATAAAAGAAAAGACCGGAGGGCCGCGGCAGTCACCGCGAAGCGTGTGTCTGCTGTCGGCCCGGAGCTCAAAATTTATGTTTACGCGGACGAGCGGAGCGTCAGGACGCGGAGCCGTCCGCGGAAAAGCCCGAGGCCCGGCAGTCTGAGCGCAGCAAAGTCTGCCGGGACCGGGCAAAGGGAAAGTACCTTTGGCCGGAGGGGCGGGCCGGTCACCGCGAAGCGGTAGTCCGGCGCGACCCGGAGGCAGAGAGTGAGCCCCTTCAGGGCGGACGGGAGCGGGTGTGAATCGCCCTCGGGACGGCGCGCAGCGCGACTCCGAGGGCGATTGCACAACCGCAAGGGAGGGCAGGGGAACACCGAGGTGGCGGCGGTTCACAAAGCCGGTAAGGAGCGACGCTTCGGCGCGACCCCGGCGACTGCAACGCCGCCACCATCCTCGCAGATTCCTTGACCTGGAACGCGGCGCCAACCGAGCCGGTCGTGTGGCATGGCCCATGCCAGGCTGCCGGTGGCCAGTCGGACTCGGAAACAAAAGGAAAATGCAAAGGACGTGACGGGCTGGAAGGCCGGTAGGACGCCTGTCGAAAATGCACGGGCCGCGACACCACCCGGCGGCGCGGCCTGTGCCCTATGTGCAGGCGGCATGACAGCCCGCAAGACCGCCGCGGCATTTGCGCACCGCAGCAAGGGACCTGACAGACCCGTCAGGGGCTGGCGTGGCCCTTGCCCCTTCTGGGGCGGGAGGCCGGGGATGTTTGTGGAAAGAAAAAACCGCGCGAGGAAAAGCAAGGGCGGTGCCGGTCCATGGGGCAGCGGAAATGGATGGCGACGTCCTTGCCTGAGCGCGGCAAGGGCAAATGCAGGCGGCGTGACAGGGCTGGAGCAGAGGAATGCCCTGGCGCGACGCCTGCACACCTTATTTTGAGGGGCGGGTGGTCGGGAATTCCCCCTTGGGGGGATGCAGGGGG